>JBGUIU010000018.1:0-5156 GCA_045113275.1 Paludibacteraceae bacterium | reverse complement strand
GAGCAGTCGGTACTGGTTGTCGGTGCGGTACGGTGGGTAGCCAACACCATCTTCTGATCACCGGCATGCGGCGATTTCTTGTTGATTTTGTTCAGTGCACCGGAGACGGTTTCAAACATCGGTGCATAAGACGCTTTTGCCATTGTTAGTTAAGATTTAGATTGTTAAACAATTAGTTTTTTCTGTGTTTCTCGACGTGGTAAAAACCTAACGTGAGGATCTTGAGGATGACTTCGTACAAAACTTTCACCCAGTCTTTTTCATCAGTTTTTTCCATAGGACAAAAATTATTTGATATTTAAGTTGGTGTGGTTGCAGACTTCGATGCGACAGTCTTCCCTACTCCTCTGTTCCCGCAGCAACTTCTGAGTCAGAGCTTGCTCCATGTGCGGAGGGACGAGAATGCATCCTTTGGAGTGCTTGGGATGTGTGCCACGATGGATACGGATGCCTTCACGCCCGGGGACTTGGTCTAAGGCAGGGAGCAGCCGCTTGAATTTAGGACTCATGGTTACCGAATAATGGTACGTGAGCGCAGGGATGAGGTAGTTCGCATTCTCGATGGTGTCACAGATAGGAGTCAGTGTTTCTTCGAAACGCGACTCTCGAGCTTCGTATAATTTACCGCGAACCGCTTTGCCATCTGCCGGCATTCTTATCAATTTATAATAAGCCATTGTTGCTTGAGTTGAAATATTTTTTGTATTTTTGCATTTATAGATAATTTACATCTATCGGATGTGATGGTGAGCGATTAATAAGCTATTTGGATGTTTACATACAAGTAGATTAATAAGCGGTTATCGTCGGGGAATCGCCAGATTCTATTATCTATAAATGTATTTTCTTTATAATTTTCGATTACTTTTTTGGTTATCCTCGCTTCTTGTAAACGTAATCTATTCCAAACAGGGCACCGGCAAAGGTTGCAACTTCTCCGAAGCCGACGAGGAGCGATTCGTGGATTTGTCCCGGAGGTGTGATGAAGGTGCCTATGAACAACAGCACGAGTCCACCGATGGAGAGGACAGCTGCGGTTAAGAGTTGAATGTCAAGTTTCATATGCGTATAATTTAATTAGGTAGTCTAATCAATCATGGCGTGAACCAATGTAATGTTCGCGACATCTCCAATTCCGACGACAAAGATACATATAAAAAGAGCGAAAAGCAAGAGATTTGGGCTTGGAGTGGGATTTACTCGGGTTTTTAGTGCGATTTTCATGATTTTGAAAGATATATATGACAAAAAAACAGCAGCGGTTCATCACCACTGCTGCCGAAGTTCCATCTTTCGATGTACCGAGGTTTACTTCAATGTCTTTGCCAAACACCTCGGGGTTCAAAAGCCATGTGAGATGCAATATAATCTCACTTTCTTTTCTCAATCACTGTTGTTTTCGGATGCTTCTGTGCGTAGCCGATAGATACGAATCTACCAGTAATCGCACTTCTGCCTTGTCCGGATGGTTGCTTGGTCGTTGCCATAGTACCTCCCTTTTAAAATTGTTAAACATACTAATACCAATAAAAAATCCCACATACGCAAGCGAATGGGGATTTTAAGACTTATACAGGAACCGCGAATGCCGTTTTTATGATGTCACCATAATACAAAGGCGGCAAAATAAAATTATTCAGCGGAGTATTTAAGGTCTTCTCATGTATAACTCCCCTCAACGTGCCGTAGCCTAACGAGGCAAATTGAACTAATAGTCCCGGATCAAATATGTATTGATTATCTTGTCGGATATTTTCGAGAGAATCTGCCATTATCTCAAAATAGCAATATATTTCTATTTTCAATAATGGTTTGTCATCTTTATACATCGAAACATCAATACGACTACTCAATACATTTTGATCTTTATCAAAGCTGAATTGTGTATTCGTCTGGAAAGACACTTCTTTTGTCTGCTCCGAATAATTCTCCTTAAACGTTGCGAACTGCGGAACTTCAATCTTACGAAAACGATATTGTACTTGAGCTTTCATATTCATAAATGATTAACTATATGCACACACTTTCATATTTGAATGCAAACACCTATTTCTCCCCCTTATTGACCTATGATATACCGGGCTAAATTCTATCTCCGGCGACGCCACGTATGGCTGCGTAGATTGGATAATATTGGGTCTTTCGTATGGTTTCTCCACATTGATTAGTTTTCCTCCTACGACAGCTTGTATCTTACATATCGTTTCGAGAGTCAAGTTCTCTCCTCCTTTCAGCAATTTGCCTACATATACCGAGCTCACGCCCATCTTATCCGCAAGTTCGCGCTGCGTCAATCCGCTTGTCCGCATGTAATAATGCAGCGCCAACGCGATGTCTTGCGAATAGGTTAGCCACGCTTTGCCTTCCCAGCGCTCTAGGAATTCTTGATGCGCACGTTCATCACGCGGCTTGGCCAATTCTTTTAGCCGCTCTGTGTTAATTGCCATAATAGATAAATTTTGAATAATAATTAATTATATGTCTTGTTCGTCAATAATCCCACTATCTTTCAACCATGCCCTTACATTGTCAATGTTTTTAATTACATGGTCTTTGAGATCCGGCGAATTTTGAATCTTATCAGCCAATTTAATTCCTCCACCGGTAATGACGTACAAGTTGTTTTTTAGTTTGATGGCATACATCCTTAGAAATGATGGTCGACCTGGCCCGTACGATTTCATCGGGATATATTCATATACCATGTATTTGCCTTCTAAAAATTTAAAATGTGAATCGTAATCAGGCTTCTCACCTCTTTCTGTCTGTTTATATAGGTCTATAAATATCTTTGCCAATTCTCGTGCCTCATCAAGCACTTTACCGGCTGCACTTTCCGGAGTACACTCCTCTCCCCATATTGCGTTATCTAGATATTTCTGATTGGCTCTCATGAACTCAACCACCGCCGTTATATCGCCCCAAGCATCAAATAATCGGTAAAATTCACATTTCCTTTGACCATCATATTTGATGCTATAGATATATGGTTCATATATTGTTTCAATATCAATTTACTAACCTATAAGTTATATTCTTTTCAAAATTCGGTGCAAAATTACAATAAATTTTTGACATACGCAAATATTTTTGAAGAAAAATTAACTTTTAGGTTATTTTTTTTATAAATACGCACCAAGCGATTATCATTTTATGCACATTTAATGCAAAAAACCCTCCCACCCTCCTAAATCTTAAATCATAAATCTAAAATCCTAAATGCTCATTCAATGAGCGCATACCCCATCCATTCTGCCAGTTCATCCACCTCTGCTTTTGGCAACTCTTTTGCGTTCCGTATCTCTTCCGGTTTACCTTTCATATCACAGTAGATTCCGAACCAACGCGCAAACTCCTTCGCTGTCACTATTGTCTTCATATTCCGCTCCAGCGTGAGCCTCAACTCTTTCTTTTTATACATTCCTTTCCTCATAGGCATTTACCATTTACCACTTACCATTCACCATACGGCTTATAGTCCATGAAACGTTTTAAAGTTCAGCACATCGTGGTAGTCCATCTCATCCATCTGCAGAGGTAGTACCAACCATTTGTCGTGCTTGGCTTTGGGATCATATAATCCCGCTTCAATCAGCGCCTCCTCAAACTCCTTCCCTTCTACCTTGATGTTGGCAACCAGAAATCCATCCCTCGCCAACTCTGCACAAGCAAAGATGAAGCGCAGATGTCCGTCTCGTATCCTCGGACCTTTCGGATTCCGGATCGATACGAACTTCCCGTCTCGCCTCGTTATCGAGTACCCATATATCCTCCCCAGACTTCCTGTCAAAGACCTACATGTCTTAGCTAATATTATTTCCATACTCTTAAAATTTTTGGTTAATTGTTGATAATTTTTGACTTATATATAATGATTCGATATCATCGGATCATTATCGAGGTAATATCGGACCATTATCGAGGTAATATCGGACCATTATCGGGCCAATATAGGAACCTCGATTCACTTCGTTGCCAATAGCAACGGATCCAACGGCAACTCAATCTCATCCCCCTCTGCATGATCCCTCTTAATCAACCGTCCCGATTTCACATCCACTTGCTCCATCCGCAAGCACGGCAACTCAAATCGCCATGCCTCCTCGTACTCTATCGGTTGGCGACTTTCGACCGGAGAGAAGATGTCCAGACAGATACAAATCGTCTTACCCTCACGAAGCAGTTTATCTTGCTCCGTACCGGATAACCATTGTGGTTTGAGTGCTGCGAAGTCAGTAATTTGCCAGTCTGCACGTGCCTTTCGTAAACCATTCGGCCTGTCAAACTCAGCCATTAGCGCTTTCTTGAACCGTGGATTCAGTTTACGCCAAGCTTCGTAGGCATCGTCTTTCTGCTTCATGGTGATTGGCCCACAAGTGCGCCGGTATGCGGCGCAGAAATCCGCAAAAGAAACCTCGGAGTCAGGCACGTCATGCGCTTGCATGCGTGCGTCGCTTACCTGTGTCTCTTCCTTATTTAAGGGGGTGCAGGGGGAATTGCTATTGGCAACGGATTTGTTGCTATCGGCATCGTTTTGATTGCTATCAGCAACGGAAGGATTGCTAATGGCAATAAACGTGTGTTTGTCTTCCTTGCGGACGAGACCCATTTCGATGAGTTGGTTCATAGATCTACAGATTTTGGATTTGGATATTTCAATTTGGTTTTCCATCTCTTGGAAGGTGCCGGACCATTTGCCTTGGGACTGAGTATAGTTCACCACGTGGCAGTACACGGTGCGGAGATAGAGATCTCTCGTCCCCAGCACGCGTACTGCCTTTTGATGGTAAACCGTTGTGAAATAGTCCTTTGGCATGGATTACAGCACCGAGATGCTTGGCTTCGTTTTAGGCACGTACGGATGATCGGTTCCAGCAGTCGCCTCTATGTGCTTTTCGCCAAGCTTATCCATATCCGCTTGGATATCGGACTGCTTCCTTTTGAGTGCGTCGATTTGCTCTTGGAGATCATTGTACTCCAATTGTTTTTTCTGCCAAGCACGTGCAAACTTACCTTTCTCATCCTTCAAGTCAATCGTAGGATTCAACTTGAGTGTGTACTTACCAACACCTTCAATGGTGAACGTACCACCTTCCGGTGCATATTCAAAGGCTTCGGTAATAGCCGCATCTTTCGTATCGTTAATTACTCGCTTG
>JBGUIU010000017.1:0-6139 GCA_045113275.1 Paludibacteraceae bacterium | reverse complement strand
TGTGTTTGATCCTACTTACAATTTGCAGGATCTTTCTGAAGTAGAGAGCTACGTAAAGGAGAACAAGCACCTCCCTGGCATCCCTTCTGCTGCTGAGATGGCTGAGAATGGTATGAGTGTGGCTCAGATGAGTAATCTCTTATTAGAGAAAATCGAGGAGTTGACACTTCACATGATCGAGTTACAAAAAGAAAACAATGCACTAAAATCAAGAATTGAGTCACTAGAAAAATAAGAGCAAGATGAAAAAGATTATACAGTTCATACTCCTCTTGCTTTCTATATCAGTCTCTGTTCAGGCGGCCAATTACGATTACCTAATCGTAACCACCACCAAATATACAGTGGCTGCCAACCGTCTCAAAGACTGGGAAGCTTCAAGAGGTTTCAAGCCATACGTGATGTATATGGATAATTATAACGGATGGAATTATAACTCTGCAAATATTACCACAGAAAAAATTAGGGCATTTTACTCCAATAATAATGGAATGCCCGCATTCCTAACAATTATTGGTAATGATACAGACATCTGTCCTAATAAAATTAGTCCACGAGTGTTATTAACTAACAAAGGAGAGAACAGTTTTGTGGAAAACAATTATCATTATCGGGGAGTTGATGAGCATGGGGAAAAAATCTATTGTATATATGGTTCTGTAGATGACGAATGGAGTGGTGGAATTCCTATCATGACAGATAACGAATTTGCAAGACAAACCTCTTGGTCTCATGATAATTCAAAGTCTATTCCAAGAGGTAGAATTTCAGCTCGTACAGCACAAGAGGCAGAAGATATTATTGACAAAATCATTCGATATGAATGGATGCCACCAACTAATCCAAATTATTATTCCAATGCATTACACATGACACTTTTCCAGGATATCAATCGCGAAAATGAAGTACCCAATGGGAAAACAAATTTCCAATATTTTCGAAAGACAGAACAATTAACTCAAAATGTTGAATCTGTTAATGGCCTAGGAATAAATGTGAACCGGATTTATTTTGCTGATTACATGGAGCCAGAAAAAAATATAACCGAAAACTACAGTCCAGAAAATTATTGTCCTAAATATTATTATGATGGAAATAATTTACCTCCAATTATGCGAGGCTGCGGATCCTTTTGGGAGAAAGAATCCCATAGTATTGTTGATGTTGTAAATAATGGTGTTATGTATGCCATGTATAATGGCGGACACGGACAAGTTTATGGATATTCTCCAACAGGGAAAACAAATAATCAAAGATTCTTTAATACAATCCCGGATACTGACCCTAATCCTGATGACGCGACAGTTACAGATCTCACAAATGTTAATATGCCCACCTTTTTCTATAATTTCACTTGCTGGACAGGTACTTTTGTTGGTGGTGGACGTACCGATGATGTATCAAGAAATTACCCAAGAAATTGTGCCGCAGGTCACAAAATAGATCGTGAAACGGGCGAACTTTTAATAGATTACACCGAATATTTGAATGGCGGATGTATGTGTGAAAATCTATTAAGAATGCCAGGCGGAGCTGTTGGTGCATATGGATTTGCACAAGCAGGAACCACTTCATTTTGTCAAAGTGACGCTATAAATATCATGGATGAATTATTATCATTAAATACAAACAATGATGATACAAACAATGATAAATCAGTCGGAAAATGTTTGTTTACCAACCATGACGACTGGCATAATTTAATCAGTATGTACTTCGGTGATCCAAGTAGCCATATGTTCACGCAAGTGCCAAATTGTTTCCACCCTACAATCTCTAAAAATGGGACAACGGTAAACGTAAATACAAATGGTGTGAAAAAATGTATAGTGACTCTTAACAATTTAGAGAATCCATTAGCAATGAAAAGTGATACTCTTCGTGGGAATGCAACAAGCATATCATTCACAGGTGTTAACTACCCTTACACCATCACAATCAAAAAGCATAACTACATCACCTACACAGGTCCGGATAATCTATTTATCCAGAATATGACTTTCAACCGAGCAAGAGACGTGTATGGTAGCACCGATATTGTAGCGGGTAAAAACGTCAGCTCTGATTATGCACAAGGAAATGTGACCGTCAGCAATGCTAAGGTGCGTTTCATCGCAAAACACCAAATAACACTCAAGTCAGGTTTCTCTGTCAAGAACAACGGTAAATTCACAGCTTCTGTGCAACATTACACTAATCCTACTGGCGGTGTTAGAAGAGCTATCATCAACAATGATGTATTGGCTGAGGAGGATATAATAGACGAAAACGATGAAAGCGAAGAAAATCGTTTTGCTATCTATCCAAATCCATCCGACGGTCTATTCACCATCTCAATGGAAGAGAGTGATTCTCCTTATACTATAGAAATTACAGATATGACGGGTAGAACTGTTTATACTGGTAATGGAAATGAACAAGAAGTAGAGATAGACCTTTCAGGAAAAGCCAAAGGTGTTTATACAGTGAAAGTTCTTACGAATAAGAATGTTCGTTGTACTCAGATCATGATCAAGTAAACTTGAATCATAAAAGGTGTCTCAAGCGTGTCTTGAGATACACCTAATAACGAAGCCGTTTTAGAAGTTGATATTGGACAATCATCCAACTCTTCTAAAACGGCTTTTTATTTAGTGAGTTATAAGTTCCTTAAAAATTTAATGACAAACCTAAGCCATTGCTATTCACATTCAAACCTAACTGAGCTGCACTACGATTGGCGCAATCTTCGTTGTATGTATTAATGGATTTTCTCTTTCTGCTGTAGCCTGTAGCCAAAAGAGGGATACTTGCAATTCTGAGTGAACTACCTACAGTTGTTGCAGCAAAACCATAAATAAAAAGACCGCACTGTAAACCATAATCATAATCATGATGATAATAGCAATTATCATATGAATCCCAATAGTAATACCCTCCATAATAATTACTTGCTATTAAGGAGGCAATACCTGTTAACCTTAAAGCCGAACCTACAATGAAGAACGTCCATCCTCGTTTCACTCCCTTACATCCTCTGTTCCATTGATTGTAAGCCGATGTACAGTTATCCTTCAAATAATCTCCCCATTCCTTATCAGAAAGATAAACCCCATTCAACATTCTGTCTCTTGTAACAGGACTCAATGATAAGTAATTAGGTGTAACTGTATTTGCAACATTTTCTGTGTTTTGTGTTTCAGACACTTTAGCCTGCTCTTGCGTTGAAGCACTTGGAGTGAATACCTGTACATCACCATTCTCATAAAGCACCGTAGAAATCTTATTCGTTTTAATAATAAATGTCGGTCCATTGAGATTATTCAACTTCTTGTATTTTACCTCCTCATCTGAAACTTCAATGATCTTTGCATCAATACTTTCCTTGTCAGTTGTGACGATTAAATCCTTTGCCTGTAACATATTACATAGTGCTACAAACAACATTAACAAAAAACTCTTCTTCATAATTATAAACCTTTTAAAATTAATTGTTATTAAATCCTACCAAATAACAATCCTATCTTCTGGTTTCATATACATTGAATCTTTCTCTGTAATAGTAAAGGCACTATAGAAGAAATCCAACATAGGCACCTGAACATTCACACGATAACGTCCATTGGCATGTGGGTCTGTGATGATTTGCTGACGAAGATATTCATCACGATAATTACCCGCCCAGATACGTGAATAAGCCAATAAGAAACGTTGGTCGTAAGTCTGTCCGTCAATTAACTTCTCCTTCTCACCTACTTTCAGCGTATTTAAAAAGGCTTGGTGTGCAATATTCAATCCTCCTAGATCTGCAATGTTCTCCCCTAATGTAAGTTCACCATTGCATTTAAGAGAATCTATAACGACCACTTGTGAGAATCGTTCTTTCAAACGCTCAGTGGATTTTTTAAACAATTCTGCATCAGAGGCTGTCCACCAATCATGAAGATTTCCCTCCTTGTCAAATTGTCGTCCACTATCATCAAATCCGTGTGTCATCTCGTGACCAATTACAACGCCTATCGCACCATAGTTGACCGCATCATCCCCATCAGCATAAAAGAACGGCGGTTGAAGAATTCCTGCAGGGAATACAATTTCATTATTCAACGGATTATAATATGCATTCACTGTCTGAGGCGTCATATACCACTTACTTTTATCCACTGGTTTGCCCACCTCCTTCATCTCTTTCATACTATGGAAATAGTTGAGTGCAATAAAGTTCTCGACCAAACTGAGTGACTTATCCACATTGGCATCAGTATAATCTTCCCATACATCAGGATAACCTACTTTGACATCGATAGCCGAGAGTTTATCTTTTGCTTGTAGTTTCGTGCTATCCGACATCCATGTTAGGCGATCGATTCGTTGACCAAAAGCAATGCGAAGTTCCTCAATTAAATTCTTCATTCTTGCTTTGGCATTTGTCGAAAAATATTTCTCAACAAACAGTTGTCCTAACGGTTGCCCTAGCTGTCCCTCCACCATATCCAACGAGCGTTTCCATAGAGGCTTCAGTTCTGTTATGCCATTCAATTGTTTGCTATAAAAATCAAACTTCGTCAACATATAGTCCGATGAGAGATATCCTGCCAAATAATTCACCGTATTGAAAACCATATAATCTGATAAGATCGCTGGATCAGTCTCCTTTATCAAGGAGAAGATTCCATAGAAGAAACGAGGTTGACCGATATTTATTTCATTTGGAACTATTGGAAATTCACCAAAATATGCATCCCAGTTAAAATCTAGGAAGTTTTTCTTGACTTCCTCATACGACATTTTATTGTATGTTTTCTGCGGATCTCTGTTTTCCACCTTCGTGTTCATCAAGCCAGCCATCTCTTTTTCAAAATTATACACAGCCTCAGCTCTTTGTTCACAATTGGATTCATTCAACAACTGGAAGTAATGTGCAATCATCTTCTTATAACCATTGATGATTTCCTTCCCCTTTTCTGTTGTGTCAAAATAGTAATCACGATTAGGTAATCCTATTCCTTCTTGCCACAATTCACCAATGTTCATGGAACTATTCTTAGCATCTGGCGTACATCCTACTGCAAAAAACGGATTTCCAATCCGAAGATGCAGATAAGCCAGATTGCGGACAAAAGTTGAATCCTGTAAGTCATACTTCTGTCCTCTGATCATCTCTATAATATTCTGAATCGAAGAAACCCCTTCCCTATCACGACGAGCAGAATCCATCGCAAGAGCATAATAATCACCTATCTTCTGAACATTGGATCCATGAACAGCTGTAATATTTTGTGCAGCCTCAACAATCTCTTTCAATCGTTCCTTGTTTTCATCCGCCAACACATCGAAGGTATTGTAGCGACTTTTCTCTCCTGGTATAGGATGCGTGTTCATCCACCCACCATTCGTGTACTGATAAAAATCGTCTCCTACAGATACTGTCGTATCAAAATCTGCCTCTAAATAATGTGCATACCCATCTTTTATATCTTTTTTGTTACATGATGTAAGTAATAGAGATGACACACAACCCATTATCATTATACCTTTTAATTTCATATGTTTATACTATTTATTTTATTTCTACATTTTTATATGTCTGAACACTCCCTGCCATTTCACCCCAAGAGGTATCGATGTTTACTGAACTTGATTTAACAGATGCTCCTGTCTTCTTATACCATTTAAAGGATGTCACATACGTTTCTGTCTTCCCAGGGATGATCAAATTAAATCGATTAATCGGTTTATCTGCATCGTAATCATGGCGATAAATCAACTGATCATTTATGTAAAAGTAATATTCGTTTCCTGTCCTTTCGATTGATAGCTTCGTTTCATAGTTCACATCACATACACCATACCGGATACTAACCTCAGCAAAATTAGGCTGACATTTAGTATTAGCTGGATAAGCTCGATATTCATTGTACGTATAATTTTTAGAGATTAAAAAACTATTATACGCTTTCTGATTGTTTGCATCTGTATATTCCACACCAACTCCAATACAAGCAGTTTTATTTGACATGTGAGTATATAAAGTGGTTTCAAAATAACAATCTCCTGTCACTTGTTCTTCCTTTCCAATTGGAAGAATTGTATTCGATTCACTGTTTAGATAAACAGTATATAAACCATCTGAGATTGTGAAGGTATTTCCGTCCTCATC
>JBGUIU010000016.1:0-18229 GCA_045113275.1 Paludibacteraceae bacterium | reverse complement strand
ATGCAGTTAGTGCCACAGGAGTTACCCTCATCATCATACTGAGTGCGCATTCTGTCGATGATATTGATGAACTGACAGAAGTCCTCTGGCTCCTCGAAGATGTTCTGGTGATTGATGCCTCGCATCATCACATGATATATCTCAGTTCCGGATGTTACTCTTGGTTGCCTGGGCATGAATGAATGTGTTGACTCTATAACAGATAACGCTGAATAAGAGGGAATATTGTAAAAATAGAGGCTATTACGCAAGAAGAGAAGTGGAATACTGGTGGGTTCATGTTGAATGGCTACTTATGGTGCATAATCAGCTCCTGTGACTCTGGATGGAGTTGCAGGGGCGAATTGTTTATAACGGTTTTTGCGATGATTGACGAGAGCGGAAAAGGATGGCATGAGAGATTATGTTAAAAAATGCATAAGATTGAAGAAAAATAGAAATTATTCACTATCTTTGTGCCTTGAATAGCAAGAAGTCGGGCGACACTGACATTGCATCGATAGTGAAATGTTGAAGTCATAAAGCGACTGAAGACCAGAGTGATATGATGACGACGAAAGAAATGGGAAAAGAATCGGGACGCGACACAAGGATGTGTGGTGACCCCAAGACGTGGTTTCCGATGAGGGTGACGTATCAGCGGGAGATGAAGGTGAAGGCGGAGCTGGACCGGCAGGGAATCGAGAACTTTGTGCCGATGAGGTATAAGGTGGTGGAATCGCAGAATGGCGGGGATACGGAACTGCAGAGGGTGTTGGTGCCTGCTATCAGTAACCTGATTTTCGTGCGTTCGACGCAGGAGCGGATGAGCGAGCTGAAGAGGAGGAACGAGGTGCTGGAGCCGCTGAGGTATATGATGGACTATACGGCCTCCCAGGAACACGCCATTATGACGGTGGCGGACGGAGAGATGGAGAATTTTATGCGGGTGGCTTCGCGGACTGACGACAGCGTGATATTTCTGGACAACGAGACGGTTGTGGGGAAGGAAGGCAAGTGCGTGGAGATTATGGGCGGCGCGTTTGAGGGCGTGAAGGGTGTGATAAGGAGAGTGAAGAGATGTAAGAGGGTAGTAGTGGAGATAGAAGGTGTGGCGAGCGTGGCGATTGCGTATGTGCCGGTGGGGATGCTGAGGGAGATTGGGTAGAGGTTATAGAGATGGAAAAGGTTAGGGCGTATGAAGATAATTGATGAACAACTATTGAATGAGGTCGGTGCGCAGGCGAAGGAATCTCCTCGTTTGCGAATGAACTATAACTTTCATCAGAGCCTGGATGAGTTGTGCCATCGTTTTCTGAATGCGGTTGAGCCGGGGACTGAGGTGCCGATACACAAGCACCCAACCAAGGATGAGACGTTTGTGATTCTGCGAGGAAAGGTAAGGGTGACTACGCATAGGGATGATGGTTCGATTATCGAGGACGTGGTGCTATGTGCTGAAGAAGGTCGATATGGTGTGAATATTCCGAAAGGGGTGTGGCATACGATAGAGGCGATGGAGCCGGATAGCGTTATCTTTGAGTGTAAAGAGGGCCCGTTCGTACCTCTTGAACTTGACGGTATTCTAAATCTTGATGAGAAATGATTAAGGAGATTGTAAAAGGAATGTGGCAGTTTGCCAGGTTCCTTTTTGTGCCTAGATGGGGGAGGAGAACAGAGATTTTGATTGACAATCGAAAAGGAATAAAATAGGAAATAATTAAAAACTTGAAGATATGGATATTTACATTGACTTTTCTAAGGATTATTCAGAAGCGAGAGCTCTTGAAGACAATGAGATGATACATACTCAGATAATGGGACAGGCCATGAGCGTTTTTGACCGTCTGTATAATCAGTCAAAGGTGTTCTCTGAAGATCCTTGTAAAGAACTATGCCAAATGCATAATGCAATATCTGTGTTTGGTAGTAGAGGAGCAGGAAAAAGTTCCTTTATGTATTCTATGATTAAAAGGATAGAGACGCAGTATAAGGATGCATTGTGTCTGCCTCCGATAGACCCTTCGCATATTGAGATGAAACAGCATCCCTTTGTGAATGTACTAGCTAGCATACACCAAGCGATAGATAAAGAAGTAAACAATCGTACAAAGGGCTTCTCATCTGCACTTGACATAGAAATGCGTCAGGAGAATATCCGACTTGAAAAACCGGTGCTAAGAGGACTTAAAACAATAGACGGTATAGGAAGAGATAACCTGTATGAGGAGTGGAACGACGATGACTATATATCGTTACAGGGCATAGAGCAAGCACAAGACTGTAATAGTTTGGAAAGTAGCTTCCATAAATATGTCAGACAGTCGCTTAGGATGATAGGGAAAAAGTGTATTGTGATATCTTTTGATGATATAGATATTGATTTCAAGAAGGGTTTCGAGATTCTTGAGATGATACGAAAATATCTGACGTCGCCACAGATTATTACGATTGTTACAGGAGATCAGTCATTGTATACCGCATTAGTGCGTAAATATCAGTGGCAATTCTTTGACAGAGAGTATATATTGAAAGAGGCACGATATGCAGAGAATCACCCTGCAGAATTTTCGTCGATGGTGGACCATCTGGAAAACCAGTATATGTCGAAAGTGCTTAAGCCCGAAAATAGAATCAGCTTACTTACAATTAGAGAATACCTAAACCTAAGAGATTTGCAGATTATTGTAAGGGATTCAAATGGCAAAACAGAATCTCTTATTGAATGTTATAAGGGAATGCTGAAGGAACTGGGTGCTCAATCTGTGTCTATAGAGGAATTGGCTCTCTTTATTACCAGCCTTTCGTTGAGAGCACAAATCAGGATGTTGACTCTCAGAAAGATGTCGTTAGACATAAAAGATGCAGAAGAAGCAAGGAAGTATCTAACAGCGGGTTTGATGAGTATATTCTCCACGGATATTTATCAAAAATCGGATAATGCCAAGGAACTTATTACTGGTAGGAATACCTATACAATTGAAATGCTTAGGCTCTTGGTTCATTCAGATACACTATTTACTTCATGTAATTTTATGCCTCAAACAAAGGATTTGATTCTGAATAAGGCATTACTGGCCGTTGGAATCAAATTTGATGACTACCTGAGACATGATAATTATCTTATTTTCGACTACTGGGCAAGAGTTTGCTATACACAGGTGCTAGCAGAAAAGCTTGGCGGAAAAACTGATGTAAAGAAGTTGAAAAGATTGATGGAATTTAGTAGGATGAACACTGAAACAGGTATTTGCAAAAGTGTGGGTCTAAGCGAGGCTTATTTCCAAGGTCAGTCTTATAGAAAAGGCAGCATGGTGATGCCTGGCTGTATTTATATTGGTAATAGTGTACCAACACAACTGGCTGAGAAAAATGAATTTCTGCCCTTGATACCTATGCAGGGAACGGTTGATGCCAAGAACTCGGAAACGGTTATCGTGTCTATCTATAGACTGATGGCTGTGTTGTCAGAGTTTGTGAATCAGGTAAAACTGCATGAAAACGACGAGAATTGGGATGCCCAGACGGCTCTGATAAAACTTGGTCAATACAGAAACTATATAGAGCCAGCTTCAGAAATTAAGAATTTTGATGGATCTGAGCGTACCAAAGACAGACCCTGGAACTATCTTGATGGCGGCGGTGACCTGAAAAAGGTGGAAAACTTTCTGAAAAAAGCCAAGAAATGGGCTGTAAAGGACGTGACAGCCTCTGTTCAGAAAATAAACAGAGTTTTCATCCGATTCTATTTTACGATTATTCAGATGGAAGAGCAACGCTATTTGAATCTGGGAACAAAGCTGAATGACATTATTTTAGCACTAATCAATGCTGCCATCGTAGAAGATGCGTTGGAGAAAAACGTAAAGGGAATCAATGTGAACCATATCGGGGATATAACCCAGATATTTATTGAAAATTGGAGAGCCATGCATTACAGCAAGGAAAAACCCAAGGCGACTTATAGCCTTTCGAGGTGGCTGATAGAATGTCCGTTGCTGCAATTATACATCAATCCGTTTGTGATTAATCTTATGACACTTGATGATACTGATGATTCAGTTGTACTTTCGTCTATTTTACAGTATGACCAATGGCTGACAGAGCAGGAAAGCCTGAATGAAGATAAAAAGGACGTAGAGAAAGAGTTGGATGGCTTGGTAAAGTCGTTGACAAAAATCAAGATGATAGAACATATAAAAGAGGAAATCGCAGAACTTAATACGCTTAATGAGGAGTATAATAGAGTAAAAAAGGAGGATGAGGTAGCGGCCAAAAAGCTAAAGGAAGAGATAGATGAGAAAGCAAAGATGGTAGCGACATACCAGTCGATGACGCTAATAACGGCGTTGGATGCGGACAATGAGCGATATGCGACCATGTACACAGATGAAGAAGAACTGTATGACATGAAAGACGAGGTACAAGCTCAAGTTTACCACTTTACTCAAAAGAAACAGACTCTCGAACAACGCATAAAAAACATCAATGAAAAAATCAACGGCGTAGCTTCATTTGTAATAGCTGATTATAACAAAGCAAAGGACAAACTGAACAATTTCTCGATTTACCCACAATATTGCACAATCAAACTTAGCGAAGTAGAATGATACCTGCAGTCCTGAAGATATATGCTGATGATGAGTCGCTTTTGGAATATGAAAGAACCAAAAGCGGGAATCATTGTGTGGGTATGGACAGCATCGGTGTAAGGCTTATGCTGATGTTAAGAAGGAACGATATGCAAATGCCGGACAATTATTATGAGGGCATTTGTGAGGAAGAGCTTGCAGGAATAGACAGCATATCGCAGCTGATGTTGCAAATACCGCAGAGAATAGCACATAAATACATCGTAAGAAAGGGCGAAGAACTTAGGGTGAAAGGAGAACTGTTCTCAGAGTGGATGGACGTGATAGTAGAAGTACCGCCATCATTATTCATTGCAGCTTCTTTATTGGAAGTATTTCATTCACAGGATGCTAGGGATGGAATAAAAAAGTTTGCAGAGCTGTTTCTTAAACCATTTACCCATACATCTCTATTATCACCTTATCTGCCAGACTTTGATTATTGGATCAAAAACATAGAAGGACTGGAAGACCTGCATATCCACCTCAACGGATCAACGGAAACAGACATCATTTGGCGATATATGCTGGCACATCCCTATGAAAGCGCAAAACTAATAGATGAAAAAGCGCATAAACGGGAGGTGAAGAAACTGGCAGCAATTACGACTCCAAACTTTAACTCAGAGCAATTCCTGCGTAGACTACAGGAGGCTGTAACTCTTAGAACAGAAATGGTGAGGGTTATATCCAAACGACTTTTACCAGAAGGTGCCGAAGTAGATCAATTGCACCACATTTGGGGTAATTGGGGCGTTCAGAGTAACTATGGACCGATGGTTGATGAAATATTGTTTTATCTCTATGTGCAGAATGAGTTGAGATGGGGAGAAAATGAGGATTTTGCATCTCTATTTCACCATTACCTTCTGATAAAAGGGGTAATCCATAGAATGGTGGTAATGCAGCATCAACAATGGGGATTTGAACAATTCCAAAGTATAACTATTGCACCATTAAGAGACGGAGTTGAGAGAAACTATCAACGTCGATTTTTGCAACTTACAGGTACGGGATGCTATCCCGTGTGGGCTTTGATGGAAGGCCGTTTCTCACCAAAGAAAGACGTATGTGAGAACCAGAAGATTATCAACCTAATAGAAAAGGGTTGGAATAAGGCTCAAACCATACTAAATAATGAGGGAAAAGATATAAGTCATAGTCAGATTGCTTTAGTTGCGCATTTTATTAAGGAACCGGAAACAAACAGAAGTAAAAAGACCTTCATAAGGCATTCTCAGCTTAGGAACAGCCTTTTTACGAAAGCAGTAGCTTTAGCGGAAACATTAAAGAATCCTCATTACGCCAAGCTAGTTTGTGGAATTGATGCGGCGGCGAGTGAACTCGATGCTGGAGCGGAGGTGTTTGCACCAACATTCAGATATCTTAGGATTAAGGGAGTTGAACATTTTACATATCATGTTGGTGAAGACTTCAGGCATTTGGTTAGTGGGCTGAGAGCCATTGTGGAGGCGATTGAGTTTTTGGGGCTTCAAAGAGGAGATCGACTAGGGCATTGCGTGGCTGTTGGTATAGATCCTTCATTGTGGGTAAAGCGGATACATGAACAATGTTTTATGTCGCAGGGCGAACTATTGGATGATTTGGTATTTGTCTGGGATTTGATCAGGAAGGAACATAATCAAATTCTTGGCACTGCGCAGTTGGGCATTGAAAGTAAAATACAAGAGTTATGTCATGAGATTTACGGTGCCAATTACACACCATTGGAACTGGTAAAAGCGTGGAACTTAAGGAAATATGATCCATACGATTATATGAATGACATGACGACATGCTCTCATTATTTTAGACTGGAAAAGGGTGATGAGCGAGAGAAAGTCGAAAAACTCTTTGCAGATAAGACTCTCTACGGTATTATGCGGAAATATCATGCTTCGACCATTTCTCCAGACTATAAGCAGTGCAGAGTTAACTATGACAAGAAGATAAAGGTCCATGTAGGGGAGATTCTTTCTATAGAACAAATGAAGGAGATACAGTGCATCGTGTTAGGATATATTGCTGCAAGAGGGTTAGTGATAGAAACATTGCCTTCAAGTAACCTTAGGATAGGCTACTATAAGACGATGGATGAATATCATCTGACAAGATGGGTAGCGGAAGGCGATGGTGCATTGATGCCACCAGTTGTTATAGGAACTGATGATCCTGGTATTTTTATGACTAACATTTATAATGAATATGCGCGAGTTTTTTGCCATTTCCAGGAAAAGAGTATTTCAGTAGTTGATGGTATGGACAAAATCAAGCGTATTCATGAAACTAGCAAAATTTATCATTTTTTGCAAAAATGAACAATGACAGAATACCATGCGTTGCTTTTTTCTGCGCATGTTTAAATAATCATAAGAAAACGCCTAGATGTGTCGTTAGTAATGATACTTTCGGTATATCTTGGTTTAAAAAGGTGGACCAACCATCTGGAAGGTTAATGGTGTTTGACTTTCAAAGAAGAAGTTTCTTTGGAGGCAAATTGCCACAACTGGTAGATTTCGCTGAGAAAAGTATCGTGATGTTACGTCATGAGGGTCAGATGTATACAGGGTTTGATTTTAAGACGAAAGCTGCATTCCGGATATTTGTTGTTGATGACGTTGTGAAAATATATGATTTTCAGACCAATAAGTCGTATACATTCTCGGTTAAATATTGAAAGGACTGAAGAAGATTTGTATGTGTGTGGAGGTTGTGCCTCTTTGAGGTTATGCGCCCTGAGTAGGTGAGGCGGGGACAAGTAATATATAATATTGTATGAGAAAATTGCAATTGTTTTTTTCTTGGCAATCGGATGTGAGTGATAATCACAAAACGATGGGAAATGCTTTGAAAAAAGCTTGTGAGGATATTCGTGCTGAAGGCGAATATGACATTGTCTATGACGAGTCAACATGGGCAAGGTCTGGTTCGCCTGTCATTGAGGCCGTTGTGGTGGAAAAGATTAAGAAGTGCGATTTGTTTATTGCAGACCTGACCCCCATTGCAAAAAACGGTAAGAAGGATTTGCCAAATCCCAATGTGATGATGGAACTTGGTGTGGCAAAAGCAAGTATGATAGATGCTGTTATACTACTTTTGTATTCAGGGGAGATTGATGCAAACAGGATGCCGTTTGACATTAATCATCAAAGGATGAGCAGATTCTCGAAAAGCAAAATCTCTGGTTACATTAGACAAATGGCTCAAACAGCTGTTGAAAATCCGAAACACAAATCTGCTTTCGATAACAATGACAAATTCCTCTATTATGAAATGAATGTGAGGAAGAACGTGACATCAGGGAAATACTTGCCCGATGTTTTCCTTGAAAACAGAAAGATAAAACAGTTATTAAGGGATTTTGTTGACCCCTATACTTTCTGTAAACTGGTGCTGGAAAGGTGCGACTCGTTTGAACTATATCGGTTAAACAGGAATAGAAGGATACAACATAAACCTCCTTTTGAATTTGATATTACACCTTTCACGTCGTGCGTGGCAGAAGAATCTATAGGGGCGTTTTATCAGCGAGTGGGAGATTTACAAAAGTTTCTTCGTTCGAAATATGATGAATTGAATACTAACAGGTCGAGTGACTATTTTAGCTATTCGAGATTTGGAAAACAAAATGAGCACTTGGATTATGTTGCAGGTAGATTATTGCTGATTACCACTGCTGCTGGGCAAGGAAAAACCAATCTGGTGTGTGACCTTGTGGACAAGGTGTTGCTAAGAAGGCATATACCATTTGTTTACTTAAACGGATATGAGATAAAATCTGATGACATAGGACGCAGTTTCGCTGACATGATGTTGCCAGGGGCTAACTTGTCGTTTGATAATGCTATCAAAGAGGTTGCGACCTACTGTAAGTACAAAAGGTGCCCGATAATATTCATTGTTGACGGCCTTAATGAGAACCCGCAGCCCGACGTGTTTGCTTCGCATTTGGAGGTGTTCCTTGACATGGCGCTGCAATATGACTGCGTTAAGGTGCTGATGACATGCAGGACAGAGTATTACAAAGAGAAGTTTGCTACCGTGGATGCTGCCTTTAAGGGAAGATTATTAAAGATAGAAGAACTAAATGAGCATTTCGGTGATGAAGAAAAGCAAAAAATGCTTCAGAACTATCTGACATATTTTAAAATTAGTGCTGATTTACATCATTACGTGGAAGAGGCTCTTTGTGATGATTTATTGTTGTTAAGAATATTCTGTGAGGCAAACAAAGGGAAGACGCTTGGCCAGGTGAATAGTATAAAACGGGAGGAACTATTTGCTGAATATTATGAACTGATGGCTGAAAAACTGATAGAAAAGGTGCGAAACGAGCAGCACTATCAGATGGAAAAATCAAGTATATCAGCATTTATGGAGAACATGGTCAACTATATGATAAGCAGTAATTCGTTCTTCAACGTACCGTTCGGGCAACTTTTGAAAAATATAGCCAAAGAGGAAGAGGAGATTTTCAAAAGGTTTCTGGATGAAAACATCCTGCTAAGGAAAGATCTTGCTCCAAATGCAAGGGGCGCTTTTGTACATAATGAGGTTGTTAACTTTACGTATGATTCATTCCGTGATTATATTATTTCTGCTTATCTGTCTGACAATATCCTTCCAAACAATCTTTCAGAATATGAGCATCTGGTAGAGCAGTATACTTCAAGTGGGCAACAACTCAGAGAAGGTCTGACTCCGTTCCTACTTGTCCACGCGAAAAATAACAAGCAAAAAGAGGCTTGTGAATTTCTTGTAAAGCTGGATTGGTATGAGGCTATTTTTGAATCCTATATATGGGATGTTAAAGAAGAGGCAATAGAAGACTCGGATGTGGAAACTGTACAACGTCTGCTTATGAGTGGAGATCCACAACACGTAGCCAGAAGATTAGTGTATTGGGGACGATGGAATACGGAAAAGCATAAGTTGTTAAACATCAGATTGCTGTTGAACCATCTTGCTTCGCTTGATGATAAAGCGCTAAGTGATTTCATGGATAAAGTGTGGCCAGAGAAAGTGCAGAGTCATTATGGAAGGAACAGCGAGAAGAGTGAAAGATGGTATATGATAAATTCTGTAGAGGAACTGCTTAAGGATGACAGATTCATACAGCATAAAGACTCCCAGAATGTCTTTGAGTTGTTGCTTTATATGTGCGGTTGTTCTGAACGTTATGCCCATGATGTGTATATTCAGTATCTGAGGATGTGTAAGAATACTAATCAATTGGAGAATGTTCAGAAAGTTACTCAGAGTAATAATCTTGTGATTGAAATTGAAAAACTGAAAAAGGGGTTATGAGGTACGGGTATGACATGGATAGCTATTTAATCTTCGCTCACCAGGATCTCACCGAAGCGTATTTTGTTGAGAAGAGCGGGGCAGTTGGAGGGTATGCCAAAGAACTATTCCTGCGGATTTATAAAAGCTTATTTTCAGAGAGTATGGATGTGCAATATATGTATGATACTTTCTATCGGACAGAATATAAGGACTTGGCAGCATTTCTGAGAGGGTATTATCAGTTGGAACCTGGCGATGCTGATGAAATAGTCGGTGTTCTGAATGATAGGAAGGAATTACGACTGTATGATTATAACACAATGGCAGTAGGGGAATACTTTGATGATTTCATAACTTCGGAAGATGTGTATGATAGATTTGAGAAATTGGTAATGATGAACGTTTGAGATATGAAGGTAAAGACGGATTTTGTTACAAACAGCTCATCGACAAACTTCATAGTCATGTCTCAAGGAGTGCCGACGCTACCGGCATTTTTTCGTGCAGTAGGCATATCGCCGGAATCTATGTTCCTGGATGTTTTTGTGCATCTATTCAAGTGCTTTAAAAACAGTATGAGACCAGGCTATCTGTATGCCCAGGAGTATGGTTACAGTTCGCTTGACGAATATGTAGAGAAGCATTGTAAGGAGGAAACTATTGCCAGGGTAAAGGAGGCAGAAGCCAAAGGCTATGATATCTATATAGGAGATTTGGATAGCGACAATGATGCGATAGAGACTCTGTTTTGCTGTGACTCCTTTGTGATAGATAACGGGAAACTGATTATAGATGCAACGGAAGACGCTTGGTGATATAGTGGTTGGTGAACATCCCACCCAGCATTACAAAACTGTTTTCAGCCAGAAGACAGGATTTTTTGTCAGGTTGGAAGAGGATGGATATGAAGAGCCTTTCTGGGCGGAGGACGGACCAGAATTATTAGACCTGTCAATTACCAATTACTGTGAAAGAGGTTGCGATTTCTGCTATAGACAAGCCAATCCATTAGGGCGGCACATGACATTGGATGACATTGAAAGTGTTGTTAAACAAGCAAAAGATGCTGGCGTTCTACAGATAGCACTTGGGGGCGGGAACCCGAATCAGCATCCTCAGTTTGTAGAGGTATTGAGGATTGTCAGAGAGAACGGAATAGTGCCATCATATACTTCAAACGGCGAAGGACTGACAGACAATGTACTAAAGGCGACGGCACAATATTGTGGCGCTATGGCTTTAAGCCTGTACCCACTATACGACCGTTATGAAGAGATAGTCAAAAGAATACGTGCCTTTGGTATAAAACTTAATCTGCATGTCATTCTAAAAAGTGATACTATTGATTTGTTGACATCGTGGTTTAAGAATCCACCATCCTTCTTTTCATATATCAACGCAGTCATTGTGTTGAACTATAAACCAATAGTAGGTACTGACCGAAAACTGATGGTAAGAGATGAGGAACGGTTAAAAGCGTTTTACGAAAGTGCATCGGCTTGTAAAGCGGTTAAAGTCGGGTTTGACAGTTGCTGTGTTCCCGGTATCGTGACATGGATGAAGGTTAATCCGGCACTGATAGATTCATGCGAGGCAGCAAGGTTTTCGGCTTTTGTCTCAGAAGACATGAGAATGTATCCTTGCTCGTTTATGACAAATACCGAACAATATGGAGACTTGAGAAGAGAGAGCTTATTGGATATATGGCAAAAGCACCCAGCCTTTGCAAAACACAGGGAAGCGATTCGACATAATTCGTGTGGCGGATGTGCTCATCAATCAGTGTGTAAAGGAGGATGCGTGTTTATGCCGGAAATAAACCAGTGCAATACATTTTTGAAAGGCTTATGAAAAGAAAAGCATTAATGATAGGTAATTCGAGAGGGTTAAAAGCAACCCCGTTGGATATGCTTCATTTTACACAGTTCCTTATGTCGTACCAAGGCGGAGCCTGGACGCGGGACGAAATAGAGCCGTGGATGGATAAGGATGTGAATGAACTTTTGAACGATGTGGAGAAAATTGTTAAAGACCAAAACGACTATGTCATCGTGTATTTCACTGGACACGGCGGTTTACAAGGGGACACTATCATTGAGGTTAATCCTAAGGGGGAATTGATAAAAGAGAACTCGCTGTTTGGGCTGGCAGATAGGCAATTGAATATATTGGATTGCTGTCGGAACATACAGACAACACCTCTGCCCATTTATGGTCGTTCAAGAGGAATGGATACCATGGAGCAAGGTTTGAGAGATGCTGTGCGCGCAGAGTATGACGAGCTGGTTATGAATGCGGCACCACAATTCGTAAAGATGTATTCTTGTGCAGAGGACGAATCATCCTATGCAACCAAAACTGGCAGCTATTACACGACGAATCTGATAGCATGTAGTAAGGAACTACTGAATAACCATGATGTCGCGCGTATATATCAGTGTCATGAAGCGACTGCATTGAAAACGACAGCAGATGTACTAAAAGGAGAAAAAAGAGAACAGCATCCCGTAATAATCCCGACGAAATGTTTGGGGGCAGCTGAACTCCCGTTATGCTTTAACCCTGTAGTTTTAAAATAGAAAATGAATTATGGAAGAAGTATTATACCCAGTTCTTTCTCTTAATACCAATATCACTGCTTTCCTGAAGAAAGTGATTAGCGCAGACATCTTTGGCTGTGTAAAAACGGGCCTGAAGAATGATATTGATTTGACTGACAAGGGAACTCATATTACAAGTGTTGCTTCTATTGAAAAGTGTGACGAAGGTGTGTCTTCGCAAGTTAAACTATCATCAGCATACTGCCAATACTTATGGCTATTGTGTGATGTGGTGCTAAAGATTTTGGACAGAAGAGTGATTACAGCCGCATGTATATATTACGGCATAAGTCTGGAAGCGTTCCTCCAGAGTGTTGAGGAAACGAATAAAAAGACTAAAGAGCAAGTGCTACCTTTCATACCCAATTTTTTCAAGCCAGACATTGAACGGTATCTCGCATATTTGAAAATTGTGCCTGAGTTGTTGGCTGATGATTTTTGGACTCGGGTGGGGTTTGAATACGCATTGTCAGAATCACTTAAAGAAAGTAAGTACCCGATAGATATAGAGGGCCTGAAAAGTATTGATATGAATAGCAAATACTCTGAGCGTACAAACTCTGTCTATAGCTATGGTATAGCCTTCTGTTTGCTGCATGAGTTGGCTCATCATCAACTCGGACATCTTGAAAAGGAAGAAGAGATGAAGGACGAAGTTGATGCCGATGCACAGGCGTTTTGGAACATCTACAAGGATATTACGGGCGAAGAGCGTTTCTCTGCCAATATCGGAATTCTCTGTGTATTCTTCTCCTTTATGATGCTTAACCCAACGTTAAAAGAGGATTATATTCACCCAAGAGAGGACAAGCGCATGTTTGCAATCTATGATAGGATTGTGAAGGAAAATCCGAAATATACATTGCTGTTGGTTTATATTCTTGATTTTTGGGGGAAGATGAATAAAATAGTAGATTATCCCACGGATTTGGAACCAGTGGATGAATCGGTGAAGAAAATAAAGGAATATTTCAAGATAGGTTGAAGGGGAATGTGCGAGGAGGGCATTCCTCTATGTGGTTCATAAGAGTCGCGAATAGAATCGCAAAGAACAAAGGAGGGGCATGGGCTTTCCCCGGTGGATTCATGAATATGGATGAAACCACGGAACAGTGCGCTATCAGGGAGTTGGAAGAAGAAACAGGGCTTCGAGTGTCGGATGTGCATCAGATTGGGGCGTATTCAAAGGTTGACCGTGACCCGAGAGGGAGGACTATTACTGTCGCATATCTGGCTATCATCGATGAACCTGTTGCTGTTACTGGTCAGGATGATGCAGCCAAAGCCGAATGGTGGCCGCTGTCTGACTTGCCACATCTGGCTTTCGACCACTATGACATTATGCAGGATGCAATAAGACTAATATGAATAAAGATAAATGCGATATGAACAAATCTCTATCCCATGCTTCTTTTCGTGATGAGGGTAGTGCGTGAGACTATAGCTTCCCTTCACCTCAACGTAAATTGTCGAAAGATTCCAACTTACCCCATAAAAGAGTACGAATAGTCCAACAATAAAAGTTAAATACGTTAAATTTGCGCCTTTGTTCTATGCATTCCATAGCCGTCAATACACTTTTCTACCATTTAATACGTAACTGATTGATTATCAGTATTTAATATATTCAATGGTTGTAGAAATCTAACCTCAGTCGTTATTCCAAATAGTGTGACGAGCATAGAAAGAAACGCTTTCAGTGGCTGTACATCTTTGAAATTAGTAAAACTTCCTAACGGTTTGAAGCGTATTGGGTATGGTGCATTTATGGATACAGCTATTGAATCAATTACATTGCCAGAGACTTTGGAAACTATCGAAAATCATGCCTTCAAGGGATGTCAATTAAAGACTTTCACCATACCAAAGTGTGTTTTAAAGTTACCATGGGAATCCCTACCTTCAAGCCTGGTAAAATTAGTAATTCCAGAAGATTTTAAGAAGTTCGAGGACTATTGTTGTCCCGAAGCCTTGAAAATCGTCTATTGTCATGCGAAATCACCTCAGTTTGCATTTTCTTTCTTTTTAAACGGACTTTGTCATTATAACGATTTGGAAATACATGTTCCACAGGGGTGTAAAAGTGCATATGAAAATTCTGACTGGAACCGTGATCGCATAACTATCATCGATGATCTTTGATAAATTCACTGATCCCGTGAGTTTATGGAGTCGAATTAATGTCACAGCGGGGTCAGGCACTTCTGTGACATGAAAAAAGGCTCGCCGCTGCGAGCCTAAAGGGTACTAATAACCAACTAATCATTAACTAACTATATGTATGAAAAAACTAACTTTGCTTGTTTTGACGATGCAAAGGTACGATGAGATTTTGGCTTCTGCAAATCCGTTCAGCGAATCGCCTTAATCATTCAGCAAACAAGATTTTAAATAAAAATTTGAAATTTAAGCAAAAAAATAAACCTATGCCTTGTTTTTGCATAGGTTTTTTGTATCTTTGCAGCGTCTAAACATTAAAAGTATGGCAAAGAATCTGTTAAACAAGTATGTCTGGCTGGTGGAAACCATCTACAAAGCCAAGAAAATTTCGTTCGAGGAAATCAATCGTCGATGGCTCGACAATGATTTGAGCGAAGGTAAGGAACTGCCCAAAAGAACCTTCCACAAATGGCGCATTCAAATTGAGGAAATGTTTGGCCTCATCATTGAGAATGAGAATTGTGGACAATACCGTTTCTTCATCCAGAATGCAGAAGACCTGAAAAACGGGTCTATGCGCAGTTGGCTCTTCAATACCTTGACTGTCAGTAATCTGATGATGGAAAGTGCCAGTATCAAGGATAAGATCCTGTTCGAGGAGATTCCTGATGGCCAGCAGTTCCTGCCTGTCATTCTCGAAGCATTGAAAAAAAATACCGTGCTCGAAATGACCTACCAGAGTTTCTGGCGCGATGAGGCCAACACATTCATGGTAGAGCCTTATTGCCTGAAAGCCTTCAAGCAGCGTTGGTACTTGGTGGCCCGCAGCCCCTATCTTGATAAGGTGATGATCTATGCTCTGGATCGCGTTCATGAGTTAGAGCCCACCGCCCTCCATTTCGATTACCCAGAGGACTTCAAGGCAGAAGAGTATTTCGAAGATTGCTTTGGCATTATTGCTGATCAAAGCTGCAAAGTAGAGACTGTCAAACTTAAAGTGGCTGCAGGTCAGGCCAACTACCTCCGCACGCTTACACTTCATCAGACACAGAAGGAGATTGAACGCAATGATGAATACAGCATCTTCACTGTCCGCCTGCGCCCGACATTCGATTTCCGTCAGGAGATTCTGACAATGGGCAGCGACATCGAAGTGCTCTCGCCCAAATGGTTCCGTGCAGAACTGGCAGAGATTTCAGAGCACATGTGGAACAAATACAAGGATGACAAATGAGAGACTTTGCTGCTATAGATTTTGAGACTGCCAACAACGAGCGTACCAGCGTCTGCTCTGTTGGCGTGGTGATTGTCAGGAATGGTGAGATCGTGGATTCGTTCTATTCTCTGATCCAGCCAGAGCCCAACTATTACAATTATTGGTGCAGTCAGGTGCATGGTCTGACTCGTGAGGACACTGAAGATGCGCCTGTCTTCCCCAATGTGTGGAAACAGATAGAACCACTTATCGAGGGATTGCCATTAGTGGCCCATAACAAGGCTTTCGATGAAAGTTGCCTGAAAGCTGTCTTCCGTTGCTATCAGATGGACTATCCTGATTATGAATTCCTGTGTACATGTGTGGCTTCCCGCAAGGCTTTCCCACAGGCTGAAAATCACCAGCTCCATACGATTTCAAAACTCTGCGGTTATCAACTCGAAAACCACCATCATGCCCTCGCTGATGCTGAGGCTTGCGCTTGGATAGCAAGAAAAATCCTCTGATCATAAAGAAAAAATAAAAATCTTATAAGGTGTGCCCTAATACGGCGCACCTTTCTCGTACCTTTGCATCATACTTATTTAAAAAGGTTATGATAAGAGTAAACAACAAGAAAACAGACTATCGTGATTCAGACAATAGTCCATAGTGGAATAAAAGCGAGTGGCTCACGAAACTTTTTGCCCGAAATGCTTGCATTTATGAAATCTTTTTCGTAGATTTGCAGCGTGGAACTCTGAAGTGGGTGAAATTCCATTAATGGGTAACACAAGACATTGAGGGCAAGACAAAGTGATTTGGACGTCACGCTGTTGATTTGATTTGTGTTAATTCTCGCAAAATTAATCGTAAACGTCAAAGAAAACGGCTAAGTGATTAGTTCACGTCCCTGCATAGGGCGTGGGCCACTTCTGCTAATTTGAGTTTACGGGGCAATGCGAGAAGCCTACACAGACAGATTGGTTGGAAGTTGGTTCTCGCTCTTTTTGTATTTAAGCTAAATGGATTGTACCCTTCGTGAAGGGAATATCAGAGAATATTTACAATACAATATTATATAAATAACTATTAATTCTATTTTTTATGAAGTATTTGTTTTTTTCTATTGCACTTATGGCATGTTGCTCAATTGCAAATGCTCAGTTGAAGACTTATTCTGGTCCATTCAAAGTCGCAGTAAATAGGGCTAACGGAGACGACAGGACAGGCAAAGCGACCTATACATATAGGGAGATTGATGATGAGAGGGTCAAAGAAGGCAAGTTTTCCTTTACGACTGACGAGATGATGCAGCCAATTACCATTACTGGCGAATTTATAAACGGAGAGAAAACGGGTCATTGGAAAATTGTCACGCAAGGGCGAGCAAACACATATCAAAACATGATGTATAGTCTCGATACAAATTGTAGTGCGATTAATGTCCTGATAACGAATGGCGTTAAGACCATTATGGAAGGCAACTATATTGATGGCCTAAGAACAGGAAAATGGTCTTTCTCCAAAACAGACTTAAAGACGGGTACTACCTACAAATCTGAAGCTACATTTAAGGATGGAAAATTTTATGGCCCGTTCGTTGGAACGTATCATGTTGCTAAAATGAGTGGAGATATTATTTATAGAGATATTTCCGTAACAGGCAAATTTATTGAAGGAGGCCTTCCGGATAGTATCTGGAAAGCTAAGTGGATGACAGCAGATGGCATAGAGTATCTAACCAAATTAACGTTCAACAAAGGTAAGGCTGTATCATTTAAAGTCACGGATCTTTCTACTGGAGAAGACCTTTCAAAAGACATTAATAATACAGGCAATGATTTTTTTGAACATAATCCGAGGAATATGAATGTTGGCAAAGGTATAAGGTCTGATTCAAGAGCAGTATATTTTCCCATGCCTTTTCAAATGATGTTGACAGGTTGGTCTGTTGATGAATCATTACTCACAATAGATAGAGATGATATGAAAATATTGTTTCTCGACTGGAATTAACTTTTTAAATAAAAAAGAATTCACAATGCAAAACAAATATTCCTCCCTTCTTTTGCTTATTGGTGTAAGCATGTTGATGGTTTCGTGTAAAAAAGACTATCAAAAAATGTCTGTAGAATTCATTCATAATCTTCCTGATACATGTGTGTTTTTAACACAAGTAGATAATGATGCAGAGCATTTGGTTTATTATAAAGGATCCAATTGTAACCAATTCTATTGTTATACTGCAGAAACGGATAAGGTAGAAGAAATAAAATGCCCAAAAGTTGTAAATGATAACGCAAAAGTATACCAACAAATAATTTAATAGTATACCAGTCCCAAAGAGCGCTGCAAATATACAAAGAGTTGAT
>JBGUIU010000015.1:0-6121 GCA_045113275.1 Paludibacteraceae bacterium | reverse complement strand
CTAATTGGTGTTCTCTTAACAATACCTTTCTTAGTGAAGAACATTAAGTATCTGTAATCGTAGTATTTGTTAACAGCGATAATAGATTTAACGTTTTCACCTTTTTCGATATTGATTAAGTTAATGACTGGAATACCTTTACCTGTTCTTTGATATTCAGGAATTTGGTAACCACGAATACGATAAACTTTACCTAAATCTGTGAAGAAGAGTAAGTCTGTATGTGTTTCTGTATAGACCATTAATTCAACGACATCGTTTTCATTTAATGATGCGCCACGAACACCTCTGCCGCCTCTATGTTGAGCTTTGAATTGATCAACGCTTAAACGTTTGACATAGCCACCTCTAGATAAAGTAACAACGATATCTTCTTGTGGGATTAAGTCTTCATCATCAATGTTAGCGGCAACGTTAGAGATTTCTGTTCTTCTTTCATCACCGAACTTATTCTTAATTTCTTCTAATTCTTTGATAACGACTTCAACTTCGTTTTCTCTAGAAGAAAGGATTCTCTTATATTCGGCAATGTTAAGTTCTAATTGATTACGTTCAGCGATTAACTTATCTGTTTCGATACCAGTTAATCTACGTAATGTCATCGCTAAAATAGCGTTCACTTGTAATTCAGTGAAATCATATTTTTCCATTAAAGTCTTCATGGCTTCTTCTGGAGTTTTACTTTCTTTAATGATATCAACGATATCATCGATGTTATCATGACACTTGATTAAACCAATGACGATATGGTCACGAGCTTCATCTTTTTCAAGTAAGAATTTGGTTCTTCTTTCAATAACACTGACTTGGAAGTCTAAGTAATTTTGTAAAAGAACTGGTAAGGAACATACTTTTGGAGCGTTGTCCACTAAGCAGAGGTTGATGATACCAAAGCTCACTTGTAAGTTGGTGAGTTTATATAATTGGTTTAATAAAACTTCTGGAATAGCGTCACGTTTGACTTCGATAACAACACGGATACCATCTTTGTTGGATTCATCACGGATATCAGAAATGCCTTCGATGACTTTATCACGGACTAAGCCCGCCATAGCTTCGATCATATTGGCTTTATTGATACCATATGGGATTTCATCCACAACGATACGTTTTAAACCGTGTTCACCACGTTCTTCGATGTGGCATTTACTTCTAATAGCAATGCTACCTGTACCTGTTTCATAGGCATCACGGATACCACTTCTACCTAAGATGATAGCGCCTGTTGGGAAGTCTGGACCTTTGATATATTCCATTAATTCATCAACAGTGATTTCTGGGTTTCTTGCAATAGCGATAACACCATCAATAACTTCACCTAAGTTGTGTGGTGGGATGTTAGTGGCCATACCAACAGCAATACCACTACTACCATTAACTAATAAGTTTGGAATTCTGGAAGGTAAGACAGTTGGTTCTTGGTCAACACCATCATAGTTATCCATGAAATCAACAACATCACAGTTGATATCACGGACCATTTCTAATGCTAATTTAGCCATTCTGGCTTCGGTATATCTGTAAGCCGCTGGTTCATCACCATCGACAGAACCGAAGTTACCATGACCTTCAACGAGCATGTATCTCATGGCGAATGGTTGGGCTAATCTGGCTAAAGCACCATAGATTGCTTGGTCACCGTGAGGGTGATATTTACCCATAACGTCACCGACGATACGCGCACATTTCTTGAATGGCTTATCTGGAGTGTTACCATTTTCTGCCATAGAGTAAACGATACGTCTATGGACTGGTTTCATACCATCTCTGACATCAGGAATCGCACGAGCGACGATAACAGACATGGCATAATCAAGGAAGGATTCTTTCACTAATGGGACGGTATCAACATCGGTTAAACCAGCGACGATACCAGCTTCAAGTTCTTGTTCTTCTTCGGCGGAAACTTCTTCAGTTTCTTCATCTTGGACTTCTTCGTCTAAGACTTTGTTTTCATCTTCTAATAACATAACTTGCACTCCTTTCCTTAGATATCAAGGTTCTTCACGAACTTCGCGTTAGCGTGAATGAACTCTTTACGTGGGTCAACGTTGTCACCCATTAAATCAGTGAAGATTTGTTCAGCGGCAATCGCATCGTTAAGAGTGACTCTAATCATCTTACGATTGCTTGGGTCCATTGTTGTTTCCCATAATTGTTCAGCATCCATTTCACCAAGACCTTTATAACGTTGGAATGGATAGCCTGGTTTTAATTTAAGTTTTTGTTTAATTGTTTCTAATTGGTCATCATTGTAGGCGTAATATTGCTTACCATGATATTCGACTTTATATAGAGGAGGTTGAGCGATATAAACGTAGCCTTCGGTAATTAAAGGACGCATAAATCTATAGAAGAAAGTTAATAATAAGATACGGATGTGAGAACCATCGACGTCAGCATCGGTCATGATGACAATCTTATGATATCTAATCTTGCTTGTATCAAATTCTGGATCAATGCCACCACCGATAGCGGTAATCATGTTACCGATTTCAGCATTAGCAAAGATACGTTTAGCTTGAGCTTTTTCAACGTTAAGAATCTTACCACGCAATGGAAGAATGGCTTGCGTTTCTCTATTTCTACCGTTTTTAGCACTACCACCAGCGGAATTACCTTCGACGATATATAATTCACATTCTTCAGGTTTTTTGCTTGAGCAGTCCGCTAATTTACCAGGAAGTGTATTAAGTTCAAGACCGCCTTTACGACGGATTTCTTCTCTAGCTTTTCTCGCTGCTAATCTTGCGTTAGCCGCTGTCACAATCTTCTCCATGATTATTCTAGCTAAGCGAGGATCTTCTAAGAGGAATCTATTTAATTGATCACCAACGATTTGAGAGACAATCTTTCTCACTTCGGAGTTACCTAATTTAGTTTTTGTTTGACCTTCAAATTGTGGGTTTGGGTGTTTAACAGAAATAACACATGTTAAACCTTCGGTAATATCATCAACTGTTAAGTCATCTTCGCCATCTTTTAAGAACTTGTTTTGTCTTGCATAGGCGTTAATGACTCTTCTCATTGCATCTCTGAAACCTGTTTCGTGCATACCACCTTCATGGGTATGAACATTGTTACAGAAAGAATAGACGTTTGATGAATAACCATCATCATATTGCATTGCGATTTCAGCATAAACATGGGCTTCACTACCACTGGATAAAGTAATAGGAGCGGTGCCTTCGCAATAAATAACTTCGTCAAATAATCTTGTTTTGTGATTATTGATGAATAAGACGTATTCTTTAATACCACCTTTGTAGCAGAATTCTTCGTGAACTTTTTCAGGAGTTCTCGCGTCTTCAACAATAATCTTGATGCCTCTATTTAAGTAGGCAACTTGTCTCATTCTGTCACGAATGATTGTGTAATCGTAAACAGTTGTGTCTGTGAAGATTTGAGCATCTGGTTTAAATGTAACTGTTGTACCATTTGCTTTTGGATCACAAGTACCGATTTTCTTTAAGTGTTCAACGATTTTGCCACCGTTAACGAACTTAATGTAATAAACACCACCATCTTTATGGACTGTGACTTCACACCATTCAGATAAGGCGTTAACAACGGAAGCACCAACACCGTGTAAACCACCGGATACTTTATAACCGCCACCCTCACCGAATTTACCACCAGCGTGTAAGACTGTATAAACAGTTTCAACACCGGATAAACCAGATTTCTTAACCACGTCAACAGGGATACCACGACCATTATCAACAACGGTAATTGTGTCGCCTGGATTAATGGTGACTTTAACTTCGGTACAATAACCCGCTAAGGCTTCGTCGATTGCGTTATCAACGATTTCCCAAACGAGGTGATGAAGACCTGCACTTGATGTAGTACCGATATACATACCAGGTCTTTTTCTGACGGCTTCAAGCCCTTCTAAGACTTGAATGTTACCTGCGTCGTATTTTGCGTCAGCTTTTTCGAGTTGAACTTCTTCTTCATTCATCTCGGAGACATTAACTTCAGGAATTGGAGCGGTTTCTGGAGCTTTTGTCTCTTCTACGACTTCTTTCTTTTCTTCTTCCATTAGAAGACCTCCTTTTCTTCTTGTTTTATTAATAAGTGATTACAGTCAGGAATATCTAATTTCGTGGCGGTAATGAACACTTGATTAAACTTTCTTAAAAATTTGATTAGTCTTTCTTGATGCTTTTGATCTAGCTCACTCATCACGTCATCAAGAACAATGATTGGTTTTTTATCCTTGTCTTCGATTAAGAAGTAAGGACTGAGTTTTAATGCGAGAGCGGCAATTCTGTTCTCACCTTGACTACCAAACGTGGCAATATCGCGTCCGTTTAGGCTGATAGAAATGTCTTCTCGATGCACGCCTATGGAAGTTTGCTTATGTTTGAAATCGCCTTGCTCAGCGCGTTTGAATGCTTTTTTTGCGTTTTCATTGAAGTCAGCATCATAAGGCACGAATGGGTAATACTTAACTTCGAATGTTTCTTTAGCGCCTGTGAGCGCGCGCGTTATTTTATTAAGGATATCATTGATATCCTTGACATACATTTGTCTATAAGAGATGATGGAACCCGATAATTTCACTAGCATTTCAGTTGTGACATCGAGTAAAGTTCGATCTACTTTATCACTTTTAAGTAAATCATTTCTCTCTTTTAAGACTTTGTCATAGCGTGTGATGTAATCTAAGTACATCGCACTCTTTTTAGATATAGAAATATCTAAGAAATTTCTCCTATCTCTCGGTGGACCACTGAAGAGCATCACATCTTTAGGTTGGAACAAAATGACATTAACGCATTTTGATAGTTCAGATAACTTAGAGATGTTTTTGCCATTAATCAATATTGCGCGTCCATTTTTCGTAATATTGACTTTAATCTTTCTAGTTAGTTCTCCTTCCAAGATAGTCGCATTGATCTCCGCTCGTTCATGATTCCTTTTGATCAATTCACTATCATCGTTGGCTCTAAAGCTACGACCTAATGATAAATAGTAGATTGCTTCCACAATGTTTGTTTTACCGACAGCATTCTCGCCAGTAATAACATTCAAATTGTTAGAGAAATCAAAATTACGATAAGAGTGGTTACGGAAATTTTTGAGGCTAATATTCTTGATTTGCATGTCAATCGATTAAAAAGGACATGTTACGGAACTGAATGACATCACCATGGTATAATTTACGACCGCGACGATTTTCTTCCTCTCCGTTTACCAAAACAGCGTTTTCACTAAGAAAATATTTTGCTTGTCCACCAGTATCGATAATACCTGTTAGTTTAAGCAAAACACCAAGCGTGATGAAGGTTTCACCTTCTTTTAATTTAATGCTTTTTTGGGCCACAAAAACTCCTGTATGTTTATTATAGACCATATAAATTAAAAAGGGAATAAATTATTCCCTTATTTTGTAATATCTTTAGAATAGGTGTTTTTGGCCTAATACGTACGGATAGGAGTGACGATTTGGACGACCGAGTCATCTGAAGCATTTTCGACCACAAATGGCTTCATTTCGCCTACAAATGCAAGTGTGACATCCGCACTTCCGAGGGCCTTAACAGCTTCAATAACAAATCCACTATTGAAGGAGATGTGTAAGTTTTGACCAACATATTTGAAGACATCAATTCTTTCAACCGCAGAACCAACTTGGCTGGATTTAGCGGAGATCTCAATGCTATCTTCACTCATGGATAAATCAACAATGTTTTCTCTATCGATGGATAAGATGTTAGCTCTTTCGATAGCTTTCATTAAATCGTTAGCGTTAACTTCCAATAAGTAGTTTGTCACCTTTGGAACGATATTCTTTGTATTTGGATAATCACCAGCAATTAATCTAGTGGCAACAACAGTTGTGCCAATGGTGAATAATGCTTTCTTATCGCTAAAAGCGATAGTAACTGATTCTTTACCTTCTAAAAGATGGTTAACTTCATTCATCATCTTAGCAGGAACATTAGCCACAAATTCAACACCAAGAGGAATACTTAATGTCTTTCTGGCCATACGAGCAGAGTCTGTCGCAGTAGCGGTTAAGATACCATTATTAGCTTCAAGATTTAACGCTGTAAGGATTGGACGTTGTTCTTTTAAGGAAGCTGCAAATGCTGTTTGACTGACTAAGATA
>JBGUIU010000014.1:0-4073 GCA_045113275.1 Paludibacteraceae bacterium | reverse complement strand
AAAAAAGGATGGAAGAGAGAGTACAGTTGAATAGACAATTAGCTCAAATGTTAAAGGGCGGTGTAATAATGGATGTAACAACACCTGAGCAGGCTCGCATTGCTGAAGCCGCAGGAGCATGTGCTGTAATGGCATTGGAAAGAATTCCTGCTGATATCCGTGCAGCTGGTGGTGTTAGTAGAATGAGTGACCCTAAGATGATTCGCGGCATACAAGAAGCCGTTACCATTCCTGTCATGGCAAAATGTCGTATCGGTCATTTCGCAGAGGCTCAAATCTTGGAAGCTATTGAGATTGACTACATTGATGAAAGTGAAGTTCTTTCTCCAGCCGATGATGTATATCATATCGACAAACGTAAATTCAAAGTTCCTTTTGTCTGCGGTGCAAAAGACCTTGGTGAAGCACTTCGCCGTATCAATGAAGGTGCTACCATGATCCGTACCAAAGGTGAACCTGGTACAGGTGATATCATCCAAGCGGTACGTCACATGCGTATGATGCAGAGTGAAATCCGCAGACTCACTTCTTTGGGTGAAGACGAATTGTATGAAGCTTCTAAACAATTGAGAGTTCCATACGAATTAGTAAAATTTGTTCATGATAATGGTAAATTGCCTGTAGTGAATTTTGCTGCTGGTGGTGTGGCTACGCCTGCCGATGCTGCTCTTATGATGCAACTTGGTGCTGAAGGTGTGTTTGTCGGTAGCGGTATCTTCAAAAGCGGTAACCCTGTGAAGAGAGCTCAAGCCATCGTAAAAGCTGTAACGAACTACCAGAATCCTAAGATCTTGGCTGAGTTAAGTGAAGACCTCGGTGAAGCTATGGTAGGTATCAATGAGAGTGAAATTCAATTGCTTATGGCAGAACGCGGAAAATAATGAGAATAGCAATATTGGCACTTCAAGGAGCATTTGTTGAACATCAACAAATGCTCTCAAAATTAGGAATTGAATCCTTCCTCATAAGAAACATCGAGGATTGGAATCAAGACAAAGATGCTCTCATCCTCCCAGGCGGAGAGAGTACGGCCATGCTGAAGATCATTAAAGATGAAGGCTTATTCACTCCTGTCAGAGAAGCTATTCTTCAGGGATTACCTGTTTTTGGTACCTGCGCAGGTTTGATCATGTTAGACGGAGAACATCTTTCTACGATGGATATTCACGTTAAACGCAACGCTTATGGTCGTCAGCTAGGCAGTTTTGAAACGACAGATAAATTTGAAGGCATTGGAGAGGTCCCTATGACATTCATCCGTGCTCCTTATATTGAATCGGTAGGTGATAAAGTGGAAATCTTATCCGTAGTGGATAATCATATTGTCGCAGCTCGTCAAGGCAATCAATTGGTTTGTGCATTCCACCCAGAACTAACGGAAGATACCCGCATCCATCAATATTTCATATCGATGATTGGATGATTTTCGCTTCAGCTATTTAGTCAGCTTACGATTGAATATTTAATAATGTTAGAAATATAACCGTTCGCTTATTGTTCCGTTCAACTGGAACAATAAGCTTTTTTTTATCATCTACCTCACGCACCAATATCTGAAACACACAAAACCTACCACAATACATTCTTGAGATTTGTTGATTATAAAAATTATCTTATTTTTGTCATACAAACACATTTAGATTTTAATATCATGGAAATAACATTGATGATTATACAGTTGTTGGTGGTATTGCTGGCTCTGTATGTAGGTTCTCGTTACGGTAGTTTAGCCTTAGGAGCTATAAGTGGAATTGGATTGGCGATACTGGTATTTGCCTTTGGACTCAAGCCCGGTAATCCGCCTACGGATGTTATATACATCATTATTGCGGCAGTGACTTGTGCGGGTATCATGCAAGCCAGTGGCGGAATGGATTGGTTGATTCAAATTGCCGAGAGACTACTGCGAAGGCATCCTAAACACATTACAATTCTAGCGCCTCTTTGTACCTTCTTTTTAACGGTTCTGGTGGGTACGGGACATGTGGTATATACATTAATGCCGATCATTTGCGACATTTCTTTAAAGAAAGGAATCCGTCCGGAACGTCCATGTGGTGTTGCAAGTATCGCCTCACAAGTGGGTATCACCTGCTCTCCTATTGCGGCTGCTGTTGCTTCATTCGTCATCATCTCAAACGAAAACGGATTTAATGTCAACAATCTAAGTGTCATTGCGATCACCATACCTGCCTGTATCATCGGACTAATGGCCGCAGCTGCATGGTCATACAACAGAGGATTGGACCTTGACAAGGACCCACAATTTCAGGCTCGTCTGGCTGATCCAAAGATAAAAGAGTATATGTATGGTAATTCAGCCTCTGTTCTCGACAAGGAAGTTAGCAGCCAAGCTAAAGCTTCTGTATATATCTTCTTAGGTGCGTTAGTAATAATCGTGCTATTCTCTATCATGCAGATTGTTGGTCACGACATCCGTCCTGTATATAACGGCAAGGTGTTAGGAATGAACATCATCATTCAAATCGTAATGATCACAGCAGCGGCACTTATGATTATCTTCTGCAAAGCAGAGGCTAAGAAAGCAGTTGCAGGACCCGTCTGGCAAAGTGGTATGGTGGCAGTAGTTGCCATCTATGGTATTGCATGGTTGGCAGACACCTATTTCTCCAACTATCTTGATCTAATGAAAGGCGGCTTGACCGACATTGTAAATAATTACCCATGGAGCATAGCTTTTGTCTTCTTTGCTGTATCGGTTCTAATCAATTCTCAAGGAGCTGTTGTGGCAGCCATGTTACCGCTTGCTTTTTCATTAAACATTCCAGGTCCCATCTTACTAGGCGTTCTTCCTAGTGTCTATGGTTACTTCTTTATTCCAAACTATCCAAGTGATATTGCGACAGTGAATTTTGACCGATCGGGAACAACGGTCATTGGTAAATACCTATTGAATCATAGTTTCATGATTCCAGGATTGATTTGTGTGACCATCAGCACCCTTGTTGCAACGCTAATGACTAAATTGATTTATTAACTACTGATTGAAGTATATTCCAGTGGGGACGAAACACTTCGTCCCCACTTTTTTTATATCATTACAAAGAGATTGATAAGTCCTAATATTCCACCCAATAATGCCCCCAACCATACGATCGCTCGTAACTCTTTTTTCATAACCTGCAAAATCAAGGTCTCCATCTCCTCTACATCCATATCATTCAATCGACCTTCTACAATATTCTGAATATCAATCGTATCCAACAGACGTGGCAGATAATCGCTTATAATGCTTCGGTAGGCAGAAATAATCAATGCTTTAGCTCGTAATGCTTCTTCCTCTTTGTTAGAGAACATATCACACATCCTTTTATTAAGAATAGCCTCAGATTGATTTTTCACGATATTATCAATAATTTCCGGCCCATTCTCTTGAAGTACCGTACTCACATGCTTCGTCAGCTTCTTTTCTAACGAGTCAGACATACAACCAACAAGCTTATCGGCACCAATCAATCCCCACACACCATGGTCTAATCTTTCAATAACATACTCCACCACCTTTGTTGCAATATGATTGGCCACCTCAACATTGACGACCTGAGCACTAATCTGTTTCGAAAAACCTTGTACCGCACGGGATGAGACCTCATCCACCTGTGTCTCCGTGAAATAGTGTGTGATATATTGCTTGAGAGTCTCCTCGTTATCTTTTTGTTTATCAATAAACGATTGAATCCCTGTATCAATCTTAGTAATCATCTCATCAGAGAGAAGATTCTTCTCCATGGTTTCTTTGTTCATCAGATTCACTGCCACGGCTTCTGCAACGGAACTGGCAATCCTACTTTTCTCCTTGGGAATCAATCCTGGAGTGAACGGTATTCTCCAACCAAAAAGATATTTAGGATAATACGGACGGAACAACATTCGGATGGCTATCTCATTGGTAAAATAGCCAATCACGGCACCAACGACAGGGGGAATTATATACGTAAACCACATAATCAATGAACCATAAATAATGAATCGTTATATTGAAAAAACTTGCATCCTTACTTACCAATACAAAAGCGAGAAAATATTGTACCTAAGACTTCATCCGTTGTTAT
>JBGUIU010000013.1:0-2046 GCA_045113275.1 Paludibacteraceae bacterium | reverse complement strand
ACTGTAGGGGATTGTAGTGGATGTGGCATCACAATGAGTTATGAAAAAGTTATTGATTACCCTAGTTTGTGCTTGCCTCGGGTTGTCAGCGTTATCGGCATCCCATCCTGCGGGAAATGTTATGACCGAACAACTGCAAGCGTTGCCCCTCACCGGTTATATCCAACAGGAAAATGTTGATGAATATGACCATATTCCTAATGACGTCTATGTCATTCTTGTGGATTGGTTTGGCATGGAGCATACTTGTGCTCTATTAATAAGTCAGACGAGCAATTGGTTTAATATATTTGAATTCTTTATTTCTGAATTTGGATTTAATGTACGTTTTTATTTTATGATTGATGGCCAAATATATGGCGCTTGCGGTCAAGATACTCAAGTCGTATTAGGAGATCAATCTCAGAATCCATTGACAGAATACGTTTCTACGTCTGACCCCGGATTTAGCTATTATACCGTACAGTCAGGCTATAGCTATGTTTTAGGTGTTCGGATTATTTGGAATAATGATATAGAAATAATTGGATTTAATGTTGATGCAGGTAGATTAGGACCGATTGTTGACCCCTATTATCATCGAGGCGATGTCGATGGTGATAACGCAGTGAATATTACTGATGTAACTACGCTCATTGATTATTTGCTGACAGGTCGTATTTCTATTAACAAAATCAATGCCGATGTGGACTACGATGGAAAGATTAGCATTTCTGACGTGACAGAACTCATCGACATACTACTGCATTGATATAATAAGTCCGGTTGTGGCGTGATAATGTGTTGTCGAGTGGCGCCATTGTGAGCCACACATGACACTCTGCTAGCACTAGAGTGGATATGATATGCTGAGAGTTTATGATCATTTTGCGAAATAATGATTTCAGTCAAGAGGTGTAAGTTAGTTTCATCGTCTAAATTATGATAAACTGAAGTACCAATCCCTACTTTCTTGATTGATGATAAATATTAATTAAGCTTAGCCACTGACCCGTAGGGGATTGAGGCAAAAGTGGCACCCCCATGATTTATGAAAAAAATATTGATTACCCTAATGTGTGCTTGTGCTGGATTGACAGCATTGTCAGCCCCAAATTCTGATGCTATCATCTTGACCGAGCAGCTGCAAGTGTTACCCCTCACTGGTTATGTGAGATTGGGTGATGTTGACGCCAATGGTTGGGTTCCAGTTGAATACGTTGGAACCGAGAATGTGACCTTGAGTGCAACTGTGAACGGTACCAATGTATCTATAGTCAACCACAAAATCAAATTGCCAAACTATGGAACTCACGTTGTGGTCATAACAGTGAAAGCCACTGGCTATGCGACATTGACCGTGACATTCGATGATGTCACCTGGGAACAGGATCCTCACAACGAAGGGTACTGGATAGTAATTCTTGATCGGTTTGGTAATGAAGTTTGGTTCCCCCTTATACCAATAAATTTTGGAAGATATGCAAACGTAATTAATTTATATCCATCAACTTATGGTCATGATGCGCATTTTCGCTTTGCGATAGATGGAGTGACCTATGGAGCTCCTAGTGACGAGCCTATTTATATTCCTGATGAGATAATGGGTCATCCAGAATATACCCCATTGGTAAAAGGATCTAGCAACACTTACTATGTAGATGCGGGGTTTTCATATTGGCTTGAAACTGAAATAATTTTAAATGAAGATTATGAAATTGATGGTTATAAAGCTAATCTCTTTAAATATGCATCTTTATTATATATTGTGGGTGATGTTAATGGTGACAACAGTGTAAACATTAGCGATGTGACCGCTTTAATAGACTATTTGTTGACAGGTCATACTAGTATCGTTTTCGAAAATGCCGATGTGGATGGCGATGATGGAATCAGCATCTCGGATGTGACGGCGCTCATTGATAAATTACTGAATTAACAATTATTAAAACGACTAATAGGAGTCTATCGATTGATTGTGGTCGATAGGCTCTTTTTTTGTGCCGAAATTGATTTTTGGGTGATTTTTCTGCTGATTTTTGGTGGTGTTTCCAATTCTTTTGTAAA
>JBGUIU010000012.1:0-72447 GCA_045113275.1 Paludibacteraceae bacterium | reverse complement strand
TATATAGTTTCTTTTTCAATGAATCAGTAAAATTAAATAACGAATCGAAGCAGTTTTTCAGCCCTTCTATTAAAGGCGAAGAATTTAGATTTTTGCGGAACGATTCATCAATATAGCATCTGCAATCGTGAGCGCAGCCATTGCTTCTACAATAGGCACTGCTCGAGGTAATACACAAGGGTCATGTCGGCCTCTTGCCTTGAATGTGATCTTGTTACCATTTCGATCGACAGTCTCCTGATCCTTTAATAAAGTAGGGACAGGCTTGAATGCTACACGGAAGAAGATATCTTCTCCGTTGGAAATGCCTCCTTGAATGCCACCAGAATTATTCGTGATGGTATGAATTTCCTTTCCTTTTACACAAAATACATCATTCAGTTCGGAACCTTTTTTTGTGACTCCTTCGAATCCACATCCATATTCGAATCCTTTTGCAGCATTGATTGAAAGCATGGCTTGTGCCAATAGGGCATGGAGCTTTCCGAACTGTGGTTCTCCTAGTCCGACGGGACAGTTTTGAATGACACAGCTGATGATGCCTCCGATGGTATCACCTTCTTCTTTTGTCTGTTTGATGAGTTGTTCCATTTCACTGGCTACAAGTGGGTCTGGACAACGTACCGGGTTTGTTTCTGTTAATTGTAGATCCAACTCTTGATACGTGTGGTCCGTTTTTATATTTCCAACTTGAGAGGTATATGCATGGATATTTACACCCCATTTCCTTAACATCAGTTTGGCAAATGCTCCCCCCGCTACTTGTGCAATGGTCGTGCGGGCAGAACTGCGTCCTCCTCCTGTGTAGTCACGAATGCCATATTTGCAGTCGTATGTATAGTCTGCATGAGAGGGACGATATAAATTCTTTAGCTCTGAGTAGTCTTTGGAGTGTTGGTCGTTGTTTCTGACCTCAAATGCAATGGGGGTGCCAGTTGATAGTCCATCAAAGACACCTGATAGTATTTCTATTTTATCAGATTCTTGACGAGCGGTGGTTAAAGCGGATTGGCCTGGTTTTCTTCTGTTGAGTTCATTCTGAATGAAATCCAAGTCGATGGATATGCCCGCAGGATATCCATCAATAATACCACCGATGGCTAATCCGTGAGATTCTCCGAATGTGGTTAATTTAAGTATATTACCGAAAGAATTCATTTTTCTGAAGCATTTGATTATGCGTCGTGTTGACAATGTCCACAGCCACCATCGTTGCAGCTGTCTTCGCCGCAACCACCTCCGCAGTCGCCGCAACCACCACCGCAGCCACCACATTTGTGTGGTTTGGTAGCTACTGCAATTTCTTCTTCTGTGGCATCTCTTACTTCTAATACTTTTCCTCTGAAGTTGAGATCTTCACCAGCTAATGGATGGTTGAAATCCATTTTTACCTTATCCTTGCCTATTTTTAAAACAATACCATTTATTCTGTTCCCATCAACATCCATCATAGGGACGATGTTTCCTTCTTTGATGTACTCATCATCAAATTTGCCATCTACCATAAAGATGTTCTTGTCTAATTCAACGACTCTTCCATCTTCATATTCTCCGTATGCATCTTTTTTGTCAATGGTAAAGTCAAATATGTCGCCTTCCTTTAATCCTTGAAGGTTTTCTTCGAATTTTTCCAACATCATACCTAATCCAAATGTGAATTTCAACGGTGCGGAAGCTGGAGCTTGTTCCCATAACTCAAGTTTGTCATCATCGTTTCTTACAAATAGATCGTAGGAAACAGCAACAAATTTTTTATCTTCAATAATCATAGTTTATATTGTTTGTGAAAATTTCGACAAAGATAAGACATTAAATTAAGAATTAAGAATTAAGCGTTAAGAATTAGAGGGGAATGGAAGTGTAGGGGACTCATTCCTCGTTCTTATGTGTTTCTTTCGTGTGTATGGAACGATCCCTGTTCGGGCAAACTTTCACCTTGTGTTAATAGTTTTTTCGGGAAAATCATTGTAACTTAAAAAGTTTCATTAAATTTGCTTGGGAATATGAAACCATTTTACACATCACATAAAAAATTGAAGAAACCATAAAAAATAATACAAAAATGAAAAACAAATTAGTGTTGTACATAATGTGTTTTGCCTTGTTGGCTTCTCCTTTTGCGGAACTATTTGCAGATGGTTCTCGTGGGTTATGGGCATGTAAAGATGGAAACAAGGTGTTTGTAAGTTGGCGAATGCGAGCAACCGATGCTCCGAAGACCACTACATATAAGTTGTATGCGGATGGAAATCTTGTCTCTACATTGACAGATCGAACAAATGTGACGTTATCGACTCAATATCAGAATTCCACTTTTTCTCTTGAAGTGTTGGATCGTGATGATCAGTTGATAGATTCTCAGACAGGAGTGAAGTGCGTTCCAGATGCGTATTACTCGATTCGAATGGAACATCCAGCTAATTATCGATTGCCAGATGGTACTACGGTGGAGTATCATCCGTATGATTGCTCTGCATATGATATGGATGGTGATGGTGAACAGGAGATTATTGTCAATTGGTCGGCTGGTGAGGGAGAGTTGGCTAAGCCAACAGCGCCTCCAGTCCTAGATTGCTATAAGTTAGATGGTACTCGTTTGTGGAGAATTGATATCGGACCTAACGTGGTAAATGGTTGCCGATTTACATTCTTGTGCTATGATTTTGATGGCGATGGATACGGAGAAATGATTGTTAAGACTGCACAAGGCTCAAAAGATGCGACGGGTAATTACCTTTCAACCGGTCCTGCTAGAAATGCTAATCATCAAGCTTCTTCTGTTAATTCATCTGGTGTGATCACCGATGCTGGACAGGAGTGGATCACTTGCTATAGTGGTCTGACAGGAAAAGAGTTAGCAACAATTGATTATTGGCCTTATTTTAATATACAACGAGACTGGGATGACCGTTCAACGAATCAGGATGGTTCTACCTATGGTCATAGAGGTAACTGGATGAAAGGTTGCGTTGCTTTCTTGGATGTGAATGGTAAACCTACACCTTGCTTCGTGACGACTCGTGGTATCTATACGTACTCTTATGCGGCAGCTTATTCTTGGGATGGTAAGTCGCTGAATAACTTATGGAGACATACTTCTGATGTTCAAGGACAGGGAATATATGGACAAGGAGCTCATAGTATTACGTGCGGAGACGTGGATGGCGATGGCTTTGATGAGATTATTGTGGGTGCGGCTTGTCTGGATCATGATGGTAAACTGTTGTGGAGAACAGGTTTCGGCCATGGTGACGCTACTCATCTAGGTGAGTTTGATCCTTCCAATGATGGATTGGAGTATTATATGATTACAGAGGAAAGTTTCCCTCCTTATGATTGTGCTTTGTTAGATGCTAAGACGGGAAGGGTCCTTTCTGCTAAAAAAATTACAGATGGGGATACGGGACGTGGATTGATCATGGATTGTGATGGAAATTATGATGGATCAGAATATTTTTGTTGGTCATATCCCGATATCTATACTTGCAAAGGTGATGCTATATCCGAGTGGCATGTGGGATCAACCAAGAGTAGTTCTATAAATTTCCGTATCTATTGGGATGGCGATTTGCTTGATGAGTACTCGGATCGAGGACATGTAGATAAATGGAACAGCAGTAGTAAATCATGGGATCGTGTTTATGTCTATGGTTCTAAGGTGACAATTGATGGTACATATATGGAGTGGGGCGCTAATACGAATAATGCCACCAAATATAATTGTTGCTTGCAGGCGGATATCATTGGAGACTGGCGTGAGGAATCCATTTTCTGGACCTCTGTCAATGATAAATATTATATAACGATTTATCACTCTACTATTGAAAGTCAGTACAAGTTGCCTTGGCTCCGTGATGATCATGTATATGATATGGCTGTTGCTTGGCAAAACTGTGGTTATAATCAGCCACCTCATTTGGGATATAGTCCAGTGGAATATTACAAAAAATTGGATAATCAATCACCAGCAACAATTGGTCGTTGGGGATCAGGTGGCGCTCGTAATCAAACTGTCAACGTGGGTTCTCCTATGACAGCTACAGTTTATAATTTCACAAATGCAGAGAGTGTAAAGGTGATAGGAACGTTGCCTCCTGGTGTGACTGCTACAGTACAAAATGGTCAGATTAGAATTGAGGGAACACCTACAGAATCAGGTGTATATCAGTATTCGTTGATTACGGTGGGAGCCTATGATGGTAATGAAGTGACTGATACAGGTGGTACAATCACCGTTCCTTATGGTGCTTCTTCTCTTTCTAAAGAGAATACAACCCATGCATCACAGGAGGTCTGTCAGGATAGTGCTATTGTGGATATTTATTTCTCATGGGATAATGCACAAACCGTGGAGGTGACAGGCTTGCCTAACGGATTGATTGTAGAGGTGGATGATAATGCTAAAAAAGTGCATATTTATGGAACAATCAATGATGAGGTGGGTGAGTATCCATATACGGTGCAGACGGTGGGTGGAAATCCGAATGCATCTATCGAAGAAAAGATTACTGTAAAGAAATCAGAATATACGGATGTGTCGGATGTGGATCTCGTTAATTTAAATGTAACAATAAGTCCAAATCCGCTTATCTGGCATTCAACCTTGTCCGTAATCGTAAATGTTCCATGTACGGTTCGTTACTCATTGGTCGATTTGTTAGGTCAGGAGGTGCTGCAAGCGTCTTATTCGGCTGAAGTGGGCGAAAACACGTACACATTACATAGATCAGACTTAAAGTGCGGTGTGTATATGCTTCAAGTTATGGTCGGAAATGAGTTGCGATGTCTTAGATTGATAGTTCAGTAACGTTGACAATGGATATCTCGTGAAAGATGATTATATGGGTGAGTTCTATATCTTCACCGTTATGCAATAAAAAGTATGAATTTATAGAGCCCACCTAACTATTATATAGAATGCTCTAGTGGGTATCAAAGTGTTTGAGAGTCATGATTAATAGAAGTATGAAGATAAATACTTTTTTGGTATGGATGTTGATGTTACCCGTTGCACTTCATGCGACGATGTTATCCTCTACAGATTTTGAAAATCTTCCTCAAGGAGAACCTATGTCTCGTGCTATGTTTCAAGCAAACGGGTTTTCTACGGGAACATGGGATAATTCATTGGATGTCCGTACGATGATTGATTCTACGCAAGCTGCCTCGGGGTTACAATCAATGAAAATTACGTACCCGAAAGGGGGGTATGGACCTGACCAAACGGGTTGTCAGGTTAAGTTGCTATTCACGAGTAGGGATGAAGCTTATGCATCATATTATTTGCGTTTCTCCGAGGACTTTTCTTGGGGAACAACTAGCTATGGTGGAAAATTGCCTGGGCTGTGTGGAGGCGCATGTTGCTCGGGTGGTGATGTGTGTGATGGCACGAATGGATTCTCGGCACGTTTGATGTGGAGAACAGGTGGTAAGGCAGTTCTCTACTTATATCATATGGATAAGCCTGGTAAATATGGAGAAGATCATGATTTGATCTATCCTGATGGATCTTCTGTAGTATTTGAACGAGGAATGTGGTATCACATAGCTGAACGAGTAAAAATAAACACGAACGAATCTACTCCTGATGGAGAAGTTGAAATTTGGGTGAACGGAGTGCGTGTTTTGTTGCTGAAGGGACTCCGTTTTACTACTAACGGTGACAAAGTGGATAATCTATATATATCAACGTTTCATGGAGGCGATGATGACACATGGTGTCCGACAGAAACTTGTTACACATGGTTGGATGATATTCGAATTGGTACAACCTATTTGGATGTCGCTTATCAATCATGCAGAAAGCCGAACTTGGGAAAAGATAAATCATTGTGTACAGGGGCTAAAAGCTATCAACTTTCACCAGATGTACAGTATGACTCAAATCAATATCAATGGTTATGGAACGGAAAACGTATCTCCCAAGAAGCTACTTTGACCGTCTGGAATGAAGGATCCTATGTCTTGGTGATGGATAGTGATTGGTGTAGTAGGAGAGACACTATAGCATTGTTGTCTGAGTTAAAACCCGAATTGGGGGAGGATGTGCATATCTGTACCTCTTCGTTTGTGACATTGAGTTCAAATCTGTCGGATGACACGTTTAGCTATAAATATGAGTGGCGAAAAGACGGTGTTTTGTTGGATTGTAAAGATCCAGTTTTGGTGGTGAAAGATGCGGGAAAGTATCGTCTGACTGTTGCATCAGTCTATTGTGACCCTGCTTCGGATGAAATAACAGTTACATCAGGTCTCTTGTCGGTTCAGGATGTAGAGGGTGCCACGGGCGAAGCAATGACGTTGGAAGTGAAAGGAAATGGAAATTATGAGTGGTATGAAGATGTTGATTTGCAACATAAAATAGAGATAGGAAATCTCTGCTCATATGTTATGCCAGCACAATCTCGTTATCTGTATGTCAAGGATGTCTCGTCATATACAGGGTTGGTTGGGAAAAAACGGCTGACTACTAATGCATGGACACGAAGTGATATGTCAGAAGGTATGCTTTTTACTGTGTATAAAGAGTTGACAATTGATTCTATATCGATTTATCCAACAACGAATTTGACGGCTGTTATACGCATAATGAGTGAAACGACAGGAGAAATTCTATCGACACAAGAATATAAACAGCTTGTACCAGGAGAAAATAGATTGCCAATCAAGGTGACATTAAAACCAGGTAAATATCGAATGGATGCTTTAGGAACTACGGCTCCTTTGTATCATTCACATACAGATGAGGATATAAACTTTCCATATGTGATAGATGACATGATATCTATTGATGGTGCAAATTTGTCGTGGATGAATAATAAACCATGGTATCTTTATTTTTATAATTGGAGAGTTTCCTGTGGAAATGTATGTGCTGCAACCCCTGTGTTGTTGAAGAATGTAGAACAGGTTTCATCGGCAGAAACACTCAATGGTTCGTTGAAAATTTATCCGAAATACACAGATGGTGATTTGCATATAGAAGGATTGACAGGCAAATCTGTTATTACAATTTATTCCCCTACAGGAAGAAGAATGTTGTATCGCCGAATGAAACAGACTAACGTTTATTTCTATATAAGAGATTGGAGTCCAGGTGTTTATATGATTATTATTGAGGATGAAAAAGGGGCTAGTTATTACCAAATAATGAAATTCTGATGTAAAAAATTAAGTTTTTTTTAGATTTGGTCTGTTATATGGGGATAATTGTTTAACTTAGCAACCGATTTTTTAATTGTGAGTTTTTATTAAATTATTTAATATGAATGAACCAAAGACCAAAGGTGCGTGGAAGATCAAAACGCTCCTTTCTATTGCAGGAAAATTGCAATGGATGAAATTGGATAAGGCATCTAAAGATTGTAAAAAAGCCCAGGAGAAAACATTGCGTCAGATTTTGGAATACGCAAAAGATTCTGTTTATGGGAAAGAACATAACTTTTCAAAAATCTTGGAAGCTACAACTCCAGAAGAGTTGTTCAAACGTTATCAAGAAAATGTAAAACCAAATGATTATGAAGATTTCCGTCCATATGTAGAGCGTCACAAACAGGGAGAGGCAAATGTCTTGTTCCCAGGAAAACCTAAGATGTATGCTACAACATCGGGTACGACAAGTGAGCCTAAATGGATTCCTATTACAAACGAATATTATTCAAATATTTATAGCAAGATGACGAAGGTGTGGTTGTATTCTTTCATTAAGAATAGACCTAAAACCTTTGAAGGTCAGATTGTTTCTATCGTAGGAAAAGCTATCGAGGGTGCTGCACCAGATGGTACTGTTTATGGATCTGTTTCTGGTGTGACACAACGTGATTGTCCTGAATTTATCAAGGTGGCTTATACTGCACCTGCAGATGTGTTTACTATTTCAGATTACAAGGCTCGTTACTATTGCATTATGCGTTTGGGAATTGAGCATAACGTACATTTGATCGTTACAGCGAATCCATCTACTATTGTTGAGATGCAAAAAAATGTCAACGAATTCTATGATGATTATGTTGATGATATTGAGCATGGAACTATCAGTAGTAAGATTAATGTGTCTGACGAAATCAGACAAAATATTATCAAGGCAAAGAATTTACAGCCTAATCCAGAGAGAGCAAAAGAGTTACGTGAATTAAAAGCAAAGTATGGTACAGTGCTTCCAAAACACTATTGGCCAAACATGCAGATTCTGAATACATGGAAATGTGGTAACACGAAGTTCTATTTGGATAAGTTCAAAGATTCGTTTCCTCCTCAGATGTTGCATCAAGAGTTTAGTTATTTCTCTTCTGAGTGTCGTGCAGGATTGGTATTGGATGAGACTAACGGAACAGTTTTGTTCCCTCATATGCATTATTTCGAATTTGTGGAGGAACATGATTTGGAAAGTGAACACCCTACATTCTTACAATTACATGAGTTGGAAATCGGTAAGCGTTATTGTCCGTATGTTACTACATGGGCTGGATTGTATCGCTATACGATGAGTGACTTGTTGGAAGTAGAAGGTTTCTATAATACGATTCCGAAGGTGCACATGGTACAAAAAATCAATGGTATTGTCACAATGACAGGAGAGAAACTTCACGAAACTCAGTTCACGAGTGCTGTGGAGGAGACTGCTAAGGAGTTGAACATGCCAGTTAAGTTCTTCATTGGATTTGCTGATTTGAGCGTTTCTGCTTACCATTTCTATTATGAGTTTGAGAATGAAAACACAACTCAGGAGCAGGCAGAAGAGTTCACTCGTTCCGTTGATGCTAAATTGAAAAAGAAGAATATGGAGTATGAGGCAAAACGTGACTCACTTCGTGTTCATGACCCTCTTACTCATATCTTGGTGTCCGAGTCGTTCGAGAAGTTCAAAGCTCGTTGTATCGATGAAGGAGCACGTGACGGTCAGTTTAAGTTGAATTTGTTGCTTCAGGATGAAAAACGTCATGCTAAGTTTAAGGATCTGGTTAAAAAATGAATGTTGATTTAAGTAAAGTACGTGCCGTCGTCTTTGATCTCGACGGCACGTTATATAACAACAGCCGCTTCCCTTTTTGGTTAGTATCCTCAAGGGTGGCGGATGCTTTTGTTTTTAGTGCGGAAAGAAAAGTCAGAAGACAGATGAAGGGTGTCGACTTAGATAATTCGGATGCTTTCTACGAATCATTTTTCTCTCATATATCCGATAGATCTCGTTTTTCTCCTGAGGAGGCACGTGATTGGTATTGGACCACCTATATGAATCTCTTCCCTCGCATTTTACGGAAACATTACAAACCGAATGAAGGGGTAGAGGAGGTGTTTTCTTTCTTGAATGAGAAAAACATACCATCTGCTATTTATTCTGATTATCCACTGGTGAAGGAGCGATTTGAGGCTTTAGGATTGTCCAGTGATATTTGTGAGAATTATTGGTCCGCACCTGATATGGGTGCATTCAAACCTGCTATTCGTCCAATGCATGAGATTGCCTCTGCCATGGGTGTAGAAGCGAATGAATTGTTGGTCGTGGGAGATCGTGTCGACACAGATGGAAAGTCGGCTTTTTCTTGTGGCGCTCAGTTCGTTCATATTCTAAAGAAGAAAAATTCAAAAGATCCTTCTACAGCTTATGTGTCAATGCATTGGGATGAGTTCGTTCGTTTTATTATGAACTGGGAATGAAACAGAAGTTCCCGATTATACTACTGATATTGTTGTCTATTGCCTTTGTTGTTTCGGCAATAAATATTCAAGATACGTGGCTGACATGGTTGCTGGAGTCAATGCCTGTAATCATAACAGTCCCTATTTTGATATATAGTTATAAAAAATTTACCTTTTCGAATTTTGCCTATCTTTTGATCTTTATTCATTCTCTATTATTATTGTACGGGGCTCATTATTCGTACGCCAAGGTGCCTCTTGGCTATTGGATGGAGGATGTTTTTGGATTTACGCGTAACAATTATGATAAAATAGGCCATTTCATGCAAGGCTTTGGCCCGGTGATTTATGCACGGGAACTGTTTTTGCGTTGTACACCCATGAATAGAGGACGATGGGCATCGTTCGCTTCATTCTGTGTGGCAATGACAGTTTCTGCCCTTTATGAGATTATCGAGTGGGCTGCATCCATGACCAATCCGGAAGACACAGAAGCATTCTTAGGAATGCAGGGTTATATATGGGATACACAGACGGATATGTTTATGTGTATGATAGGTTCGCTACTCGCATTAACGCTCTTTTCCTCACTCCATGATAAATCGATGGGACGTGTTTAGGCGTAAGAAATCATTAGATATTATTTGTTAGATATATAAAAAAAGAGACAGCTTTGATTTAGCTGTCCCTATTCTTGTTTTGTGATTTATGGATTTTTATCCGTTATCATTAGGTTGTACGCTTGGCCATGGATTTTCGATGATGCCGGCCATTTCGCACATTTTTGCATGCACGCGATCTCTTACTTCATCAACCGCCTCTTTTCTTGGTAAATCGAAGTTTGGATAAATAGGCTCGCCTATGCGACAGGTGTACAGCGGTTCTGTTTTATTGAAGAGTTTGTAAATTCCAGTGCGCTCACGATAGACAATGACCATAGGTAAGATAGGCAATTTGTATTTGTATGCAAAGATAAATGCACCTTTACGGAATGGACGAATTGGCTTGTAATTGTTCCAACGACATTCTTCAGGGAAAACATGGAACCATTCTTTTCTCTCATGAAGGGTGTCAAATGCCTCATTGAATTTTTTCATGGCACTCATGGACTTAGGAACCGGAATTCCACAAGTGTGTCTCATGTTGTCGCGGTCTTTAGTCTGAAAATTATCTGCCCATGCAGGATACCATATTCTGAGTCTTCCTGTACCATTCCATACAGACAAGAAATCCCAACGGTAGGCGTGATTGCAGACAGTGACTGCACCATTGGTAAAATCCTTCTTGAATTTTTTTATATTTTCTTTGCCTTCGTATCTCATGCCGAAATACACGTAGTTGAACCATTTACAAACAAGGTTGTTGCGAATGAGTGCCCATACGTGTCCTACTTTCCATTTCCATGAATTATCTAAATACGGATAGTTCTCATCGAATACCTCGTTGTAGATGTTCTCGTAATTTAGCTTGTGTACAAAAGGGTCGTCTTCAGGGAAAGTGTCTTCCATAACTGGAACATATTCACCTTCCTTTACTTTCATCATTTTATATCTTTTGTTCTCTAAACAAGATGCCATGATTAAAATGTTTAAATGGGTTAAATGAATCTGTGATATCCTTTACAAATTTTGTAAGTATGGATTATTTAATTTCTCGTATTTTATGGTTGATGATCTTCCGTGACCGCTGTAGATGATGGTATCATCTGGTAGAGGTAATAATTTTGTTTTTATACTGTTAAGTAATGTATCGTAATTACCTCTGTGTAAATCAGTTCGACCTATGCCTCCTTCCAAGATAGTATCGCCAACGAAGACACAGTTTTCTTTTGGCATATAAAAAGCGAGTCCGCCAGGTGAGTGACCAGGGACTGCTAAAACGTGGAGTTCCATTGATGCTAATTGAAGACAATCTCCGTCGGTTATATATTTCTGAAGAGGTAGAGCGTCTTCGTCAATAGGCATTTCAAAAAGAGCAAGTAGGTCTTGATAGTGATTCAAAAAGAATACATCTTCTTTGGATCCGATTGCTCCGACACCATATTTTTCTTGAATATATCTGTTCCCGTAAATATGGTCAAAATGTAGGTGCGTATTAAGCACCATGCGAATCTTTAGTTGGTTTTCTTCAATATATTGGGATAATATTTTTTTCTCCTCATTGCTTTGACAGCCCGGATCTATAATAATTGTCTCAAAAGTATTTTCATCGGTCAATAAATATGTGTTGACCTGAATTCTGTTGAAAATGAATTTTTTAAGCTTCATTTTGTGTGATTCATTTTTTGTTTGAATTGTCTTCGCAAAGATATAACTAATTTTTGTTTTTTTTTATGTAAATTTGCGTCGTTAAGTTTAAGCATAAAAAAAATAAGATGAGTGTATCAGAATTGAGTGAACAGGAGATTCTTCGCCGAGAGAGTTTGAAGGCTCTGAAGAATATGGGAATCGATCCCTATCCGGCAGCTGAATATGTCGTATCAGCACATTCTACAGATATTAAAGCAGAATTTAAAGATGATGCGCCTCAGAGAGAGGTTACAGTGGCAGGACGAATCATGTCACGCCGTATCATGGGTAAGGCATCTTTCATGGAATTGCAGGATAGTAAAGGCCGTATTCAAATATACATATCTCGTGATGAAATATGTCCAGATGAAAACAAAGATTTGTATAATGTTGTTTTCAAAAAATTATTGGATATAGGCGACTTTATTGGAATTAAAGGGTATGTGTTCCGTACTCAAATGGGTGAAATATCTGTTCATGCATCTGAATTAACTGTACTTAGTAAATCTTTACGTCCATTGCCTATCGTTAAGTACAAGGATGGTGTGGCGTATGATGCATTTGATGATCCTGAATTGAGATATCGCCAACGTTATGTTGATTTGGTAGTGAACGGTGGTGTGAAAGATATCTTCTTGAAACGTTCCCGTATCATAAAGTCTTTGCGTGATCAGTTGGATGCAGCTGGTTATACTGAGGTGGAAACCCCAATTTTACAATCCTTGGCAGGAGGTGCAGCTGCTCGTCCTTTTATTACTCATCATAATACATTGGATGTTGATTTGTATTTGCGTATCGCTACAGAGTTGTATTTGAAGCGACTTATCGTCGGTGGTTTTGAAGGTGTTTTTGAAATCGGTAAAAACTTCCGAAATGAGGGTATGGATAGAACGCATAATCCGGAATTTACTTGCATGGAGCTGTATGTTCAATATAAAGATTATAATTGGATGATGAACTTTACAGAAAAACTCCTAGAAAATATTTGTATCGCAGCAAATGGTTGTAGCGAGACAAAAGTAGGGGATAATGTAATCAGTTTCAAAGCTCCATTTAAGAGGATCTCTATTTTGGACTCTATCAAGGAAAAGACGGGATATGATTTGGAAGGCAAATCGGAGGATGAAATCAGACAGATCTGTAAGAGCCTGAAGATGGATGTTGATGATACAATGGGTAAAGGTAAATTGATTGATGAGATATTTGGCGAATTTTGCGAAGGCACTTATATTCAGCCTACCTTTATCACAGATTATCCAGTTGAGATGTCTCCTCTTACGAAGATGCATCGTTCAAAACCGGGCTTGACAGAACGTTTTGAGTTGATGGTAAATGGTAAAGAATTAGCCAATGCATATTCAGAGTTGAATGATCCAATAGATCAGATGGAACGTTTCCAAGAACAATTGAGATTATCTGAGAAGGGTGATGATGAGGCAATGTTTATCGATCATGATTTTGTTCGTGCATTGGAATATGGTATGCCTCCAACATCCGGTATTGGTATTGGAATTGACCGATTGGTGATGTTGATGACTGGTCAAACAACGATACAAGAGGTTTTGTTCTTCCCTCAGATGCGTCCAGAGAAGAAGGCGCAGGCAAAAGAGGAAAATGAATCTAATGAAAAATAAGTAGATATGGAGAAAGCACCAAAGATAGCTGTCATGGGTGGTGGTAGTTGGGCAACCGCTATAGCTAAGATATGTCTGGCTCAAAGGGATAGAAGTATCTGTTGGTATATGAGAAGAGATGAGCAGATTGAGGAGTTTAAGAAATATGGACATAATCCATCCTATTTGTCAACTGTTCAATTTGACACAGATAGAATCTATTTCTCTTCGAATATCAATGAGATCGTAAAAAAATCTGACATCCTAATTTTTGCAACACCCTCTCCATTCTTAAAACAGCATCTGAAGAAACTTCGTGCTTCTCTGAAAACAAAAATTGTTGTTTCTGCTATTAAGGGTATTGTTCCTGATGAGAATCTAAACATCTCGGAATATTTCCATCGTATTTATAATGTGCCTACTGATAATCTTTTGGTTATCTCAGGTCCTTCTCATGCAGAGGAGGTGGCAATGGATCATCTTACGTATTTGATGATTGGAGGTCATAATCGGGATAATGCCAAGCTGATGGCTGAGATGTTACAATGTCACTATGTGAAAACATCTGTTGTGGATGATGTGTTTGGCTTGGAATATGCCTCTGTTTTGAAGAATGTGTATGCAATAGCTTGTGGTATTTGTCACGGACTAAAATATGGTGATAACTTCCAGGCTGTTTTAGTTTCCAATGCTATTCAGGAGATGAACCGATTTTTGAATGTAGTGGATGAGAAACAACGTAATATCAATGAGTCTGCTTATTTGGGAGATTTGTTAGTGACGGCTTACTCTAAGTTCAGTCGTAATCGTACATTTGGTACTATGATCGGAAAAGGATATTCTGTAAAAACAGCTCAGTTGGAGATGGAAATGATTGCAGAAGGATATTATGGTACTAAGTGTATCTATGAAATAAACAAAGGCTATCAGGTGAATATGCCTATCCTAAATGCGGTGTATAATATTTTATACGGTAAGATCTCACCCGCAATAGAGATTAAAGTGTTAAGCGATTTGATGCGATAAACAATAGAAATTAAAAATAAAAAGCAAAATGGAGAACATTAAGTTAAACATTGAAAACGCTTTTGCATGTGAAGGCGTATTTGTGTCAAAACAAGCTGTTGCAGCTTATGATGCAAAAGTAAAGAATTGCATGGAAATGTTGCACAAGGGTACAGGACTTGGTAATGATTTCTTGGGTTGGTTGACGTTGCCATCATCTATTACAGAGAAGTTTATGGATGAGATAATTGCAACGGCTGAAGAATTGAGAAATCGTTGCGATGTTGTTGTCGTTGCAGGTATTGGAGGTTCTTATCTTGGAGCCCGTGCTGTTATTGACGCTTTGTCAAATGCGTTCTCTGCTTTTCAAAAGAGCAAAAAGAATCCTGCTATCGTATTCGCAGGTAATAATATCAGTGAAGATTATTTGGCTGAATTGTCTGCTTTCTTGCGTAGAAAACAATTCGGTATCATCAATATCTCTAAATCAGGTACAACGACTGAGACTGCTTTGGCATTCCGTATCTTGAAAACTCAATTGGAAGAGCAAGTGGGTAAAGCAGAAGCTCAAAAGAGAATCGTTGCTGTGACAGATGCAGCTAAAGGTGCACTTCGTAAATTGGCTACACAAGAAGGATACAAGACATTTGTAATTCCTGATAATGTTGGTGGTCGTTTCTCCGTGTTGACTCCAGTTGGTTTGCTTCCAATTGCTGTTGCAGGATTTGATATCAAGAAGTTGGTAGCTGGTGCTGCTTCTATGGAAAAACTTTGTGGTACTGATGTTCCATTCTCAAAGAACCCTGCTGCTCAATATGCTGCAGTTCGTAATGAATTGTATCAAAAAGGTAAGAAGATTGAAATCTTGGTTAACTATCATCCTAAATTACACTATATCGGTGAATGGTGGAAACAATTGTACGGTGAGTCTGAAGGAAAAGATTTGAAGGGTATTTTCCCTGCAGCTGTAGATTTCTCTACAGACCTTCACTCTATGGGACAATGGATTCAAGAAGGTGAACGTTCTATCTTCGAAACTGTTATCTCTATCAAGAGACCTAATAAGAAATTGGTTGTTCCTTCAGATAAGGATAACTTGGATGGTTTGAATTTCTTGGCTGGTAAACGTGTTGATGAAGTAAATAAGATGGCTGAATTGGGCGTTGTATTTGCTCACGTAGATGGTCAAGTTCCAAACTTGCATATCGATATGCCTTCTTTGAATGAATATTACATTGGTCAATTGTTCTATTTCTTCGAGAAAGCTTGTGGTATCAGCGGTTATTTATTAGGTGTTAATCCATTCAATCAACCAGGTGTTGAAGCATATAAGAAAAATATGTTTGCATTGTTAGGCAAGCCTGGTTATGAAAAGGAAACAGAGGCAATGAAGGCTAGAATTAATAAATAATGAGTAGTTGATTTGCTTAAAGTTATATTTTATATGGGAACCGTGTCTGTGAGAATCCTTTCAGACTCGGTTCTTTTTGTTATTTGCTCATGGAATCTTTTGGATTTATACAATGGTGTTTGGATAATTTGAACTATGGTACGATCATGCTATTAATGACTATCGAAAGTTCATTCATTCCATTCCCTTCAGAAATAGTTGTGCCTCCTGCTGCTTATATGGCTGCTGCGGGAGAAATGAGTTTGTTGGGTGTTATCTTTTTTTCTACATTTGGTGCAGTAATCGGTGCAACGATTAATTACGTCTTGTCGTATAAGTTAGGACGTTCATTTGTATATTGGTTCGTGAACACAAAAATAGGGCATATGTGTCTCCTGTCTCAGGAGAAAATGGAACGTGCAGAAGATTATTTTAGAGAGCATGGTGTCTCATCTACGATAATCGGTAGATTGGTTCCTGCGGTTCGTCAGCTAATATCCATTCCTGCTGGATTGTCTAAAATGAAATTCTCTATTTTTATCTGCTATACTTTTATAGGCGCTGGTATCTGGAATTCTATTTTGGCCTGTCTTGGTTATGGATTGCATTCTATCGTGCCTAAGGATCAACTAGGAGCATATATTGCAGAATATAAACCGTATCTGTTCTGGGGTGGTGTGTTTATATTTGTGTGTTTCGTAAGTTATTTGATTATATCGGGAATTATAAAAAACAAAAAAAATAATAAATGTCATGAATAAAAAATTGTTAGTTTATCAAATTGCTTGTTTAGCTCTTTCCGCTACAGTAGCTCTCTTGGCATGGAAATTGTCTGATGCTACTGACACATCAAACACTGATCAGCAGTCCAATAATATAGGAACTGAGGAGACTGCTTCTCAAGCTTCTTTTGTGATTGAAAGTTCAATACAAGATTCAATTGCATTGAATAAGCCTACAGAGAATCAAAATCCTTCTTTATATGTAGCTCTTCAAAATAGAAAGACCGTTCGTTCTTTTTCGGAGCAGTTGTTGTCAGATCAACAGATTTCCAATCTTTTGTGGAGTGCATGTGGTGTGAACCGTGAAGATGGTAAGTTGACTTCTCCAACGGCTCGCAATGCACAGGAGATTGAAGCTTATCTATTTACGCCTAAGGCGATTTACTATTATCAGAAGGAGTCTCATTCCCTAAAATTGTACAAGGAAGGTGATTTCCGTGCTAAGGCTGGTAATCAAGCATTCTTTGCAACTGCTCCTGTCGCTATCGCTTTGGTTGGTAATTTCTTGAAAATGGAAAGCTTTGATGAAGAAGGAAAACAATTTTATTCTGCTACAGATGTAGGATATGTTAGTCAAGATATTTATTTGTATTGTGCGGCTGATGGATTGGCAACTGTTGCTTGTGGAAACATTGACAGACCTGCTATCCTTGAAGTGTTAGGATTGACTGACGCTAAACCATTGTTGTCTCATCCTATTGGATACGAACAATAATTTATTGTTGTGTTGAGATGAAGGGCAAGTTTATTGTCATAGAAGGCTTGGATGGTTGTGGAAAATCAACACAACTCTCGTTGATGGCTGATGCTTTTCAAAACAAGGGCATTGATTGTAAATACATTCATTTCCCTATGCTGAATCAAGGCATCTATGGAACCATGGTGGCAGAGTTCCTTCGTGGTGAGTATGGTTCAATTGAACAGGTTCACCCGAAGCTTGTTGCCTTGTTGTTCGCAAATGATAGAATGGAACATATTCAGACAATAAAGAATTGGTTGAATGATGGATGTTGCGTGTTTGCTGATCGTTATGTTTACTCTAATATTGCTTATCAATGTGCTAAATTACAGGATGCAAAGGATAAGCTAAATCTACGGAATTGGATCTTAGAGTATGAGTATCAGCATAATCAGTTGCCACAGCCTGATTGCTCGTTCTTCCTGAATGTGCCACTCTCTTTGGTACAGAAGACATTGACGGAAAACCGGGTAGGAGAGGATAGAGATTATTTGAACGGGAAAAAGGATATTCATGAATCATCTATGAACTTCCAAAAGGCGGTGTATGATGAATATATGATTCTGCTTTCGGAACAATCTCAGTTTGTTAATATTGAGTGTTTCGATGAAAATAAGAATTTTTTACCGAAAGAGGTGATTCATCAAAAGATGATGAGTTATTTAAATAGTTAAAGAATGATGGAGAAAGAGACAAAAATTGTCGTTATTGGCTTAGGATATGTTGGCCTACCTCTTGCACGACTGTTTTCAACCAAATATCCTACGGTGGGATATGACTTGAATAGTCAAAGAGTCTCGGATCTGATGCGGGGAATCGACTCTACATTGGAGGTGTCTGAGACTTTACTGAAAACAGCTTTGCATGAGAATGGTTTAACGTGCACTTCAGATATAGAAAAGATCAAAGATGGTAATTTTTATATAGTGGCAGTTCCTACTCCTGTTGATGCCAATAACCATCCGGATCTTTCTCCGCTTTTGAAGGCCAGCGAAATAGTTGGTCGCGTGATAAGTAAAGGCGATGTGGTCGTTTATGAATCGACCGTCTATCCTGGCGTTACAGAAGAAGAGTGCATCCCGGTAGTGGAGCAGGTCTCTGGATTAACGCTGAATCAAGATTTCTTTGCAGGTTACTCTCCAGAAAGAATCAATCCTGGCGACAAGGAACATACGGTAGAAAAGATCAAAAAGGTGACATCCGGTTCTACTAAGGAAATAGCTGATTATATTGATGAGGTTTATTCTTCTGTTTTGCTGAATGGTACGCATAAGGCACCTTCTATCAAGGTCGCGGAGGCATCGAAAATCATAGAAAATGCACAGCGTGATGTTAACATTGCATTTATGAATGAATTAGCTAAGATCTTTAATGCAATGGGAATTGATACCAATGATGTTATTGAAGCGGCATCAACCAAGTGGAATTTTATTAAAATGCGTCCGGGATTGGTAGGTGGACATTGCATTAGCGTGGATCCTTATTATCTTATTCAAAAAGCGCAAGTGTATGGTGTGCTTCCTAGGGTTATGACGAATGCTCGTCGCTTGAACGATGGAATGGGAGATTATGTTGCCAATCAGGTGATCCGATGTATGAATAAGAAAGGAGTCATGGTGAAAGATGCCAAGATTCTGATCTTAGGTGTTACATTTAAGGAGAATTGTCCGGATGTTAGGAATACCAAGGTGGTGGATATTTATCATACTTTGTGTGAATATACGTCTAATATAACTATTTATGATCCTTGGGCGGATGTTGAACGTGTGATGTCGGAATACCACATTGAGATTTGTAATGAATTACCAGATGATCATTTTGATGTAGTTATATTGGCTGTAGCGCATGATAGTTTTAAGAATCTGTCGCTTCGTTCTTTGTTAAATGATGATAAGAAAGGTGTTGTATATGATGTGAAAGGAGTGGTTGACCGAAAGGATATTGATGGTAGATTATGATAAGATGAAGAAGAAATCTATATATTTATGTCTTGCTCAAATGAGCCAATCGGGTGCGGAACAACGATATGTAAAAGAAGCTTTTGATACCAATTGGATAACACCCTTAGGCCCTAATGTTACTGCTTTTGAAACTGATATAGAACAATGGTTGAATCGTTCGGATTCAGCTAGATATGTGACGGCTCTTTCTTCAGGAACGGCTGCTATTCATTTAGCGTTACTGATGTGTGGCGTGACGCACGGCGATGAGGTGATCTGTCAAAGTTTTACTTTCTGTGCCTCAGCTAATCCAATTGTCTATTTAGGGGCAACACCCGTGTTGGTCGATTCGGAAAAGGAAAGCTGGAATATGGATCCTGTACTTTTGGAACAGGCCATTCAGAATCGTATTGATAAAACAGGCAAGAAACCGAAAGCTATTATTGTTGTTCATCTCTATGGCATGCCGGCCGACATGGATCGAATGATGGAGATTTCTCGTAAGTATGAGATTCCTTTGATTGAAGATGCAGCTGAAGCGATGGGGGCTTGTTTCGATAATCGTTGCTGCGGTACGTTGGGAACCTATGGTATCTTTTCCTTCAATGGAAATAAGATGATTACTACATCGGGTGGTGGCGCTTTAATCAGTTCTTCTGTAGAGGATAAAGATAAAGCCTTGTTCTATGCCACGCAGGCACGTGAAAAGTATCCATTTTATCATCATGAAAGCATAGGGTATAATTACCGTATGTCTAATGTGTCTGCAGGAATTGGTCGAGGTCAGATGACTGTTTTGGATGAACACGTGGCGCACCATCGTCGGTTAGCACACTATTATCGGTCTGCTTTTGAGAAAGTGGAAGGCATACAGTTCCATGACGCACCTGAATCTAAGTATAATCCTAATTTTTGGTTATCTACGATATTGATTCATCCTTCGGTTAAGATGAAGAAACAAGTTGAAAAAAACTATCCTGCAGGATTGGTGGCTCCCAATGAGAATGTAGAGGCTCTCCGTCAGTTATTGCAGATGGAGAACATTGAAACGCGTCCTTTGTGGAAGCCATTGCATCTACAGCCTGTCTTTTCCTCTTTCCCTATATATGAGAATGGTGTCTCGTTAAGTTTGTTCCGTCAAGGTCTTTGCCTTCCATCTGGACCTTGTGTAACGATGGAAGATGCTCAATATATTGTAGAAAAAATACAAGAATTCATTCTTTGAAATAAAGAAAAACTTGGATAAAGGGTTGGTGATTTAAAATTTGTTTCCTATCTTTGCATCCACATTTGAAAGATTGCCTTATGGTGTAATGGTAGCACATCAGTTTCTGGCACTGCTTGTCCGGGTTCGAGTCCTGGTAAGGCAACGATAAGTTGAAAGTCCCTTGAGAAATCAAGGGCTTTTTTTATGGGGTGGGGTAAACTTGGTTGATTTAAAATTCTATCGGAGAATAGCCCTTGACGGGGTTCTATTCAATCCCAATATACTTGTGTGTCTGCAATGAAAGACGCCAATGTGGGTGTTCCAATATATATTGAATTGTTTGTTGTGTGTTCTGACATGAGCAGGGTTGTAGGAAATAATGATCAGCTTTTATTGTATCATGCCAATATTCCACATCTTTGTTCTCTTGATAAACGACTTTTACTTCATTTGCTTGACTTAGTGCCAACGAGTTTGTCTTGGGCGAGAGTGTCACCCAATCAATATTAGAAGGTAGAATGTTCGTTCCATTAGTTTCAATGGCTACTTTTTTCCCTAGGTCATGAATTTTATTTACTAAGGTTTCAGTAACTTGAAGACTTGGTTCTCCACCGGTTAGAATCACCCATGGTGATGAATATTGTTTAATGACGTTGATTATCTCATCATCCGTCATCTCACTATATTCTTCGTGTTTTGTATCGCAAAAAGGACATTTTAAATTGCAACCGGAGAAGCGTACAAATACGGAAGATGTACCGGTGTGGTATCCTTCTCCTTGTAAGCTCATGAATATCTCATTAATCCTCTTCATAGATAACGATATTCCCTTCTGATTCTTGAACGGAGACTTTATAGCAGCAGTCGATTTGCTGATAAACCCAATAAGCAATGTTTTCAGCTGTCGGATTCACATCTCCTAATACATCATTGATGACAGTGTGATCCAATTTCTCTGTAATCAGTTTTTTTATGTGAGTGAAATCAATGACCATTCCGTTCTCGTCCAGTTCCTTTGATTTACAATACACGGTTATAATCCAGTTGTGTCCGTGTAGGTTCTCGCATTTACTGTCGTATGAGAGTTTCAATCTGTGAGCTGCAGATATTTCTATTTTTTTCGTTAAATAATACATCCTTCTTTTGTTTTATTCTTCATATTCTGTTAAGTCGTTTATTCCAGCCTCTTGAAGTGCGGCTTTTCGTTCAATGCAGGTTCCGCATTTACCGCAATGTTTTTCTCCTCCTTTGTAGCAGCTCCAAGTCTGACTGTAATCAATCCCGAGTTGTTTTCCTTTCTTTGCAATATCTGCTTTTGTTAAGAATGTATAAGGAGCCTCTAGCGTGATTTTTTCGTATGTACCAGAAATGATTGCTTGGTTCATGGATTCCACAAACTCTGGACGGCAATCTGGATATAACACATGATCGCCACCATGATTGGCCATCATGATGTGTTTTAACCCATTTGATTCAGCCACTCCTGCTGCGATTGACAACATTATACCGTTTCTGAATGGTACAACTGTCGATTTCATATTATCTAGATCATAGTTCCCGACAGGTATCTGATCAGCTCCTGCTAGCAAGGAACTTTTAAAGTACTGCTTCATGAAAGCTAATGGAATTGTGATATGAGTGATATTTAGCTTTTCACAGTGTAACTTTGCATAGGCTATTTCACGGTCATTGTGGTTGCTTCCATAATGAAATGAGATGGCCATGGCTATCTGGTCCTGTTTTTCATACAACAAGGTAACACTATCCATGCCACCAGACAGTATTATGATGCTATCTTTCATGGTGCGATTATTTATTGTATTGATTCATTTGTGCCAATAATCGTGCTTTCTTGAAGCCTTGATGTGACTCATCCGCATAGTTGGCAAAAGGATATATTGAAATTCCTCCGCGAGGAGTGAATATTCCATAAACTTCGATATAGCGTGGATCCATCAGTTTTATGAGGTCTTTCATAATGATATTGATGCAGTCCTCATGAAAATCTCCATGGTTACGGAAACTAAATAGGTATAATTTCAGCGATTTGCTCTCAACCATTCGTTCGTTTGGAATATAGTTGATGATGATATGAGCAAAGTCTGGCTGACCGGTTTTAGGACATAGACTAGTGAATTCTGGACAATTCAATGTCACTAGATAGTCTTCCTCGGGATGTTTATTGACAAACGTTTCTAAGACTTGTGGTGCATAATCTGTTGGATACACCGTTTTTTTCTCTCCAAGGAGTGTTACTCCTTCCAATTCTTCTGTGGTTCTTGACATAATTGTATTTAGTTTAAGAGGAAATACTTCAAAGCTCTTTTACGTTGCAAAAGTAGTGAAAAAATCTGATGTTTAAAAGAAAAAATCTGATGTAATGTCCCAAACACCTTCTGCAACATAGTTCCTTGCCGTTATTTCGTTAGCAAGGCATGATTCTGTTTTAATATGTATTCTCCAAAATCAAATGCTGATTGATGGATGGATTCTGTGTTTCGTTGTAATTCGGCTATGAGAGACCATCCTTTGTCGGTGTATTCATACATGTGATAAGGTGTATTCTCCTTCGTTACATACTGTCCAGTCGTATAGGTGGTCTCTTTGTCTAAATCTTTTACATCAGATAAGAGTAAATAAACATCAAATTGTTGAAGTAGAAGCGGACTTTGTTGGTTGAATAATCCTTTACAGATCTTCTTTACATTTTCAATGGATTTGAAGTTTGAACTCTCTTCCTCTTCAATGTGGATATATTTAAAAATCATTGTGTCCTTGGGTATGAGAAGAATGTTTATATTCCCTTTGGCATTTGCAGGATAGGATGATTCAGCGCAGACATAATACCAGTCTTTATCTTCGGATATAGGCTCGGTTATCACGATGAAATTCCATAGTGAGTCAGTTTCTATATCGAAGTGATTAAAGTTGAAATGGGAGGCCTCTGTCTCAGCTACTTTTGTTAATGGTTGGTAGTTGTCCAGTGGATTGTATGGTATAGGGGCTTGAACAAGATCTTGAGTGATAGTTGTGTCCTTCCCATTATTGTCGGATTGTTCATTGGATGTATGTGCGCATGCAAAAGAGAGTAGGCATAAAATGAATATCGATAATTTTTTTACTTCCATAAAATAGATAGTGTTTAATGTATAACTTATGACAAAAATAAGAAAATGAATTAAATTATAAAAGGTTTTTTCATATCTTTGACATAATAAAATGTCTGATATAAATCCTATGTGTATGAGAGTGATTCCTTCTTCTGAATTGATTATAAATGCAGATGGTTCAATTTTCCATTTGCACTTAAAGCCAGAACAGTTGGCAGATAAAGTTATTCTTGTTGGAGATCCTGATCGAGTGGATATGGTGGCAGGATTCTTTGATGAGAAAGAGTGTGAAGTTCGTAGCCGAGAGTTCCATACAATCACGGGAAGAATAAAAGGTCAACGTGTTTCATGTGTTTCGCATGGAATAGGTACCGACAATATAGATATTGTGTTGACTGAATTGGATGCGTTGAAGAATATTGATTTTAACACACGGATGGTTAAGCCGGAACATACGCAGCTGACGTTGGTGCGTATTGGTACCTCAGGTGGTTTACAACCTTTCTGTCCGGTAGGCTCTTTTGTTGTCTCTCGTCGTTCTATCGGTTTTGATGGTCTGTTGAATTATTATCAGATCCCAGAAGGAGCGATAGATATGGATTTTGAACAAGCTTTTTGTCGTCACGTTAATTGGAGTTCTCGTTTGGCAGCTCCTTATGTGGTTTCGGCAGATGAAACATTGGTCAATCAGCTATGTGAAGGAATGGTGATGGGTGTCACAATCTCTGCGCCAGGATTCTATGGTCCGCAGGGCCGTTATGTTCGCATCCCATTGGCAGACCCTGCTTTGAATGAAAAAATAGAATCATTTGAATATCATGGGGAGAAAATCACAAATTTTGAAATGGAAAGTTCTGCTGTAGCTGGATTGGCAAAATTATTAGGACATAAAGCTGTGACAATATGTAATATCATTGCCGGACGTGTGGATAAGACTATGAATACAGAATATAAGGGTGGAATGGAAGATTTGGTGCGGATTGTTTTAACTCGACTGACGAATGATTGATGTCTCTCACTTTAACAAAAGATTCCCTGTTACAACAAAACTAATTGTGGCGGTGAGCGGCGGCGCTGATTCTGTTGCGTTGCTTGATCTTCTCTGTTGTCTGGGGTATTCTTGTGTTATTGCTCATTGTAATTTCCATTTGAGAGGAGATGAGTCGGATCGCGATGAACGTTTTGTGACTTCTTTGGCTCATAGATATGCTATCCCGTTTCGAAAAATAGATTTTCAAACAAAAGAATATGCTGCGATAAAATCAGTTTCTATTGAAATGGCTGCACGTGAACTGCGGTATGAGTGGTTCCGACAGTTATGTATCAGAGAAAATGCAGATTATATTGCTGTCGCTCATCATGCTGATGATGTTGTAGAGACGTTCCTGATGAATCTTTCCCGTGGAACTGGTATTCGTGGATTGACGGGTATAAAAGAACTCACCGGACGTGTATGGAGACCTTTGTTGGATTATTCTAAACAGGATATCATGGAATATATCACAAGCAAAGGACTTCCTCATGTGGAAGATTCAACCAATAGTGATTCATTGTACACGCGAAATAAGTTTCGAAACGAAATCATCCCGATGTTTCAAACGGTTTATCCAACGTTTAAGAATAATGTAAAAAATACGATCGGGTATTTGCAACAGACAGAGACTTTTTTGCAAGAGATAATAGAAGAAAAACGACTTTCAATCATTAAAGAAAGAGAACGTGGTGAGAAAGAAATCTCTTTACCCTTGTTGTTAAAAGAACCTTCTGCCGATTTCTTGCTGTATGAATTTTTGTCTCCGTATGGTTTTTCTGCTGCTACGATTCAACAATTGAAAGACTCGATAATGAAAGGACAGTCTGGAAATAGTTTCTTTTCTAAAGGGAATACTTATGTGATTGTACAGGAACGTGAGACCTTGTTGTTGAAAAGGATGATTCCGATAGAAGACAAACGTTATGAAATTCGTTGTGTGGATGATTTCTGCCGTTTGCCTATACGTATGACGGCGATCATCAAAAAGGTCGGTGAGTTTGATATTGTGAAGAATGCTTCTTGCTGTTACTTAGACATGTCAGTCGTGACGTTTCCGCTGGTGCTAAGGAGATGGCAGAGTGGAGATTGGTTCATTCCGTTTGGTATGAGAGGAAAGAAAAAAATAAGTGATTTTTTTGTGGATCAGAAGATATCCAATGAAGCTAAAAAAAATGCATGGATTTTGACTACAGCGGATAACTCGGTAGTTTGGATTGTTGGATTCCGCTCTGATAATCGGTTTAGAGTTTTGAATGAATCTTCTGAGGTGTTGTGTTTGTCGTGTATCGAAGAATAAAACGATTTTAGAATATGGAGATCATCGATTTATTTATTACGCCTTGGTTAGAGTTCTCTGATTTTAAATCAAAATCAAGCAGAAGAGAATTTTGGGTGTTTGCCCTGGGAAATCTCTTTGTCTTTTTCCTGCTTTTTATTGTTGCATTGACTTCTTATGAAAGTCTCTTAACGGATGATTTCAGGGAATTTATAGAGGCTGTACTTTATGATCTATGCCAGATGTCTGCATTGCTGGGTTATCAACAGCATTCTTTTGTATATGTGGGAGTCTCTGCATTCCTTTTAGCATCGATGGTGTGGATTGCTTTCATACTTTGTCCGATTGCTTTTTATGCCTTCCTTTTCATTGTTCTTTTGCCGATATCATTTTCGACTGGGATATACATGTTACAGCTGTTTATGGTTTATTCCTTGCTTGTGATGATTCCTCAATATTCATTGACAATTCGACGGTTACGTGATGTGGGGTATGGACCATTGACCTATTTTGTACAGTTGATTCCTTTTGTGGGAAATCTTATTTTACTTTTTTTGTTAATCATGAAAAATCCGAATAACAAAGTTTGACGGAAAATCTTATTGAGAGAGTGTATGAATAGGCGAGAAGATAATTTATTAAATGGATTAACAGGAGAAGAGGTGATCTATAAGTATTTCCCCTTAAAGTATTTGATACCTCTACTTCAGAATAAGTTATTGCGTGTTGATCATACATCGAAATGGGAAGATGTGTACGAGAATTTTTTCTTGAAAAACGAGTTTGTATATGGAAACTTGTCGGGGAAAGCGGATAGTTTATTAGGATGTGTTTATGGTCAGTCATGGACATTGCAGGATGAGTCGGATGCCATGTGGAGAATCTATTCCAATAAGTATCGAGAAAGTTGTGCAGTGCGTATCAAAACGACTGTGAAGAAATTGTTTGCTGTGATTTATCCACCGGGTGTCAACCAGGTATCACATCAGCATACAACATTCTTGGGACGTGTCAAGTATCTTACGGATGATGAATTGTTGACGTGGCAGCATCAGCCCATTTCTGCAACGGATATGTATTCATTGATGATAGAATCTTTTTTTCTGAAACGTAAACCGTTTGAACATGAACAGGAAGTACGCATTATAAGAACAATTCCGAATGATTTTTGTAATGTGGGTGTCGAATCGTTGGAATTTGAAATAGTCCCATCGGATTTAATAGATGAGTTTGTCATTGAACCTCGCCTGACAACCGAGCAAAGTGATGAGGTGAAAAGAAAGTTGGTGGATCTGGGTGTGGCAGCAGATAAGATACGTCAATCAGATCTGTATAAATTCAAACCGACGAAGATAATTGTACGGTAAGGACACTTAGCTGATAGATACACACTCTTTATCGTTTTAAACGTTTCAGCAACGATTTCCACCAAGGCAATGGCTTTTCTTTTGGGGTGAAATTTATAAGAAATTCTATGACTTCTTTTGCAGGCTTCTTTAATTTGATGATTGGGTCGATGAAGTATAATTCACCATCGTCACCTTTCAACACATTGTCGCTGGCTGTGCCGGTGTCTGTGACTGTGACATATTCGTTGCCGTAAAAATAAGTGCCGTCTGGCTCTAATCCCAACGTCTTCAGATGACAAATGATCTCTTCGTCTGTCGGGTGGGCATTGGTAGAAGATATGAATGGCTGAGACAATACAATTCTAAGATTACCGTCATCTTCAGCAATGCCGATGAATTTATAACGAGTGTTGGGGAATAGAAGGTTATGGATGATATGCTCGTAGATGGCATCTTCAGCGTGGAGATTTTTAATTACCCATTTAGCAAATGGATCTTTCACTTTGTAAATAAGTGATTCTTTTTCATTGTAAAAAATTTCGCATTCACCGGTTTTAGTACACAGCTTATCTCCAAACTTATCAATAGTTTCTCGGTCGATAAACAGACCATTTTTTTTAGCTATATCAAACAATCTTTTTGTCTCTACCTGCTCCGCTCTGGTTTGCTCAAAAGTAGTCTGGACATCCTCTGAATCTCCATACGGTTGATCGTGAACCCCTTTTTCAAACACTCTAATGTCGCCTCTGTCAAGATCTGCCATTTCTCTTTGGGTTGCTTTCTGATAAAGGTTTCCACCGATATGTTGGTTTGACTCATTATTATTTTGCTCAAGTCTTGTTCCATTGCTCATAATGGTTGATTTTAATGATTAACGTATGTACTGATTATGGTCATGATGGCATGCTTGCTGTCGTATCTATTGATTTATCTGTGTCTTTGTCATTATCCCATATGAAGGTTCCTTTGTCTTTATCCCAGTATTCTCCTCCGTATGCAGGTAATACAAGTTCTAGTTTTCCTCCTTTTATGTTTACAAAATCGGCATCCACTTTATAATTTAATATTTGATCTTGCCAATTGTTTTCATCTATAATTTGTCTGTAGTTGGATTCTCCTTTGAGTACAAAATCAGCATCTAACACTAACGTTCCATCAAAGCCATAAAGCATAAAACGATATTTGCCATCGTGGATTTCGACAAGATTTACCCAATGCCCGGTTTCGCACTCTCCCGACCAAACAGCAGTTTGAGGTATGTTAGCAGGCTTTTCAGGTGCCTGACTACAACCTTCATCCATTGCTTTGCCTATTAGATAAGTTACCAATCCCATTACTTCAATGAAAATTATGAAGCCGATTAAGAGAATTGCTCCCACTATTTTTAGCCACCTTTTCATTATAATAAGCTGTTTATAACCTTGATGCTTTTATTTGCTATTATGAAAAAGCTTAATTTTTAGAACCTTATTCTTTCTTCCTAATTGATGCGATGAAAAGTACAAGACATAGAATTGTGCATACGGCACCTATACTGTATGATAATGTACTATTTAATCCTAAACATTCGGGTGCTATACAGAAGAATGTAGTGGTAACATCTGTCATGAATAGAGCAGGCAATAATGTCACAATATACAACTTCTTGCTTTTGCGTAAATAAATGGTTATCGCCCATAGTGTGAAGACTGCCATCGTTTGGTTTGCCCATCCAAAATAGTTCCAGATAATGTTAAACCCTTCTGGATTTGAGATGTTGAAGAACAAGAGTGCCATTGTGAATACGAACAATGGAATACAGATATACAATCTTTTGTTTATGCTTTTTTGCTCTATGTGTAGGAACTCAGCAATGATTAATCTTGCTGAACGTAGGGCTGTATCACCACTTGTGATTGGAGCTGCCACAACACCGAGCAATGCCAATATTCCGCCGACGATACCTAACCATCCTTTGCTGACAACCGTTACTACCTCAGGTGCTTGAAGTGTGTTTGAAACACCTAGTTCTGCTGCTCCGCCTCCATAGAAAAAGTACATAGATATAGTGGCCCAGATGAGCGCTACAATACCTTCTGTTATCATGCTTCCATAAAATATCCGGCGACCATGTTTCTCATTTGTAATACATCTTGCCATAAGCGGACTCTGTGTGGCATGAAAACCACTGATGGCACCGCATGCGATGGTGATAAAGAGGGCAGGGAAGATGTCTTTCCCATTGAATGACTCTGAACTAACTCCGGAATTAAATAATTCAGGAAGCGTAGGGAACTTTATGAACAATGAGATGCCTAGTGCAATTGCCATAAATAGAATAGCTATGGCAAAGAGAGGATAAATCTTACCGATGATTTTGTCGATTGGCAATAAGGTGGCTACCAAGTAATAGATGAAAATTATCACACACCAGATATATACTGCGTTGGTAGTGAAAAATTCTTTTGTCATGTTGCCTAGAATCATTGCGGGACTATATACAAATACCGCGCCTACCATTGTCATCAAAAATATCGTGAAGATTAGAAATGCTTTTTTTGCATTCTTTCCTAAATAGATTCCGATGATTTCAGGTAACCCTGCACCATTGTTTCGTAGTGATAACATACCGCTGAGATAATCGTGTGTGGCACCTGCAAAGATGCATCCTAATACGATCCATAGATAGGCTGATGGTCCGAATTTGGCACCCATGATTGCACCGAATATAGGTCCTGTTCCAGCAATATTTAAAAATTGAATCATGAAAATCTTCCATGTAGGAAGCGGAAGATAATCAACCCCGTCATTGTGTTCGATGGCAGGAGTCGTCTTGTTGGCATCGGGTGCTACAATTGTCTCAATGAATTTTCCGTACACTAAATACCCTATGATTAGGATCAGTAGGCTGACTGTAAATGTTATCATCGTTAATCGATTTAAGTGTTGGTTTATTCTGTTGTACTAAAATAATGTTCGTATAAAGTGTTTGACAAAAAAAAGACGAGATAAGCTCGTCTTTTTTTGTTTTATGCTAAAAGTATAGACATACACTCTTTTAAAGAATCTTTCCAATAAGGAACTGTGACGCCTGCTTTTTTTATCTTCCGTTTGTTGAGAACACTATAAGCGGGACGTTCAGCTGCGGTTGGATATTCATAGCTTTCAATAGCTCCTACGGCTGTACTATAACCTGCAATTTCAAATATAGCTTTTGTGAAATCATACCAACTGATAACTCCCTCATTGGAGAAATGGTATATTTCAAACTTGCAGATTCCTTTGTTAAGCAAAGTCATGATGGCATATGCTAAGTCAGTCGCATAGGTAGGTGTTCCTATTTGATCATATACAACGTTGAGGCTTTCTCTTTCTTTGCCTAGACGAAGCATCGTCTTGACAAAATTATTACCATATTCGCTGTAAAGCCATGCTGTACGAATGACAATGGCATCACATCCTGTTTTTTCGACTTCTATTTCTCCTTGACGTTTGGTGCGTCCATAAACACCAATAGGTGCAGTCTCATCGGTTTCCTTCAGCGGCAAACTGTTCTTTCCTCCAAATACGTAATCTGTTGAGATGTGAACCAATTTGGCACCAACTTCGTGTGCTGCAATAGCAAGATTCTTCGGTCCTGTTACATTGATCTTCTCCGCTAGTTCTTCACAACTCTCTGCTTTGTCAACAGCGGTGAATGCTGCACAGTTGATGATAGCTCCGATTTGTTCTTTTTTGACTAATTCTCTTAATAGATCAAGATTTGTGATGTCAACTTCAGGTACATCCGTGAAAATAAATTTATGTTCAGGATATTGAACATGAATTTTTTGAATGGAATTACCAAGTTGTCCATTCGCTCCAGTGACTAATATATTCATGGTATATTATATATTATTCAAAAACAATGGCATCTTTCAGCTGAGGATGCTTCTTGTCTTTTTCTGATAGTAACATTTTTGAACTGTCAATAGGCCATTGAATAGCAATGGTTGGATCATTGAACATGATTCCTGCATCTGCTTGTGGCGCATATACATTATCCACTTTATATGTGAAAATGGCTTCGTCGCTTAATACAACAAATCCATGTGCAAAACCTCTTGGGATAAATAATTGCTTCTTGTTGTCTTCACTAAGCAATACGGCAACATGTTGACCAAATGTAGGAGAACTTTTTCTGATATCAACAGCAACATCCAAAACTTCACCTTTGATTACGCGTACCAGTTTAGCTTGTGAAAATTCACCTTTCTGGTAGTGTAACCCACGAAGTACTCCATACGATGACTTTGATTCATTGTCTTGAACAAAGTTAATCTTTCCAACATGCTCTTCAAACTCGTTTTGTTTGAAGGCTTCCATAAAATATCCTCTGCTATCAGCAAATACTTTAGGTTCAATCACCCAAACGCCTTTTATTTTTTGTTCTGTGAAAATCATTTTTCTTCTAATAAAGATAATATGTATTGACCATATTGAGTTTTTGACAATTGAGTTCCTAAACTCCTAAGCTGTTCGTCGTTAATCCATTTGTTACGCCATGCTATCTCTTCGAGACACGCAATATAATAACCTTGTCGTTTTTGAATTGTTTCAACAAAATTGCTGGCTTCCAATAATGAATCACAGTTTCCTGTGTCGAGCCATGCAAACCCACGTCCGAACAAATCCACTTGCAGAGTTCCTTCCTCTAAATACAGTTTGTTTAGATCCGTTATCTCGTATTCACCTCTTGCTGATGGTTTTACTTTCTTCGCTTTTTCTGTGACAGTCTTGTCATAGAAATAGAGTCCGGGAACTGCATAATTTGACTTTGGATTTTTAGGTTTTTCTTCAAGAGAAATAACTTTTCCTGATTCATCGTATTCAACCACACCATATGCTGATGGATCTTTTACGTAATATCCAAATATTGTAGCCCCGATTTCTTTGCTAGCCGCACGTTTCAACATTGCAGAAAAATTCTGGCCATAGAAAAGATTATCGCCTAAGATTAAACATCCTTTCTCACCATTTAAAAATTCTGCTCCTAAAATAAATGCCTGAGCTAATCCATTAGCCGTTTCTTGTACCTTGTAGCTAAAAGACATACCTAATTGTTTCCCGTCGCCTAATAACTGTTGAAACATTGGTAAATCTCTAGGAGTTGAGATGATTAGTATTTCTTTTATCCCTGCCAACATAAGAGTTGAAAGAGGATAGTATATCATAGGCTTGTCATAGACAGGCATTATTTGTTTTGATATAGCTTTAGATAGAGGATAGAGACGTGTCGCACTTCCTCCGGCTAAGATTATTCCTTTCATTTTAACTTATTTCTTTTTAAGAAGAACTGTTTCAATGGCATTCTTTAATTCAGCTTTTGACATGGCACCACGCGCCATTTGCGGTTGGTCTTTTTGTGGAATGAAAACCAACAAAGGAATAGAGACTGCACCGAACATTCTTCCTAATTCTTTTTCTTCATCAACATCTATTTTGTAAATATATATCTGATCGCCATACTCTTTAGCTAAATCGTCAAGATATGGAGAAATCATTCTGCATGGACCGCACCACTTAGCATAGAAATCTAAGATGCATGGTTTGTCACCAAGATAGTTCCATCCATCAGCTTTGACATCAACCACTCTCTTGTTGAATTCAGCGTAGTTTATATGGATAACTTTCCCTGTGGATTCTTTATTACCTTCTTTGTTTGCAGCGCATACGCAGGAAGAAATCCCAAAAAGGAAACATGCAATTATTGCTTTGACTAATCTTATTTTCATATTCTGTTTTATTTTAGTTACTAAATTTCACCCCAAAAATAACACATTTATCTTTTACTTAAAATCTTTTTGCCTGAAAAGTTTTTTTTTATTGAAAATCTTATTGTTTGTATTTCTTTGAAATATATAAAATAGTTTATATTTGCACATATAAATTGTGTGCGCAACTATATTTCATGTCAGAATATTTAGGTAATATATTTAAATCGATTTTGAGCCATTGTTCAAGCAGTCCATTTTCTAAATGGGTGGTGCTTTTATGCGATTTGATGGTGGTGTTCCTCGTATTTCTGCTGGTTGTTTCGTTTGGTTGTCATACAACTCCCTTTTCGATGTTTGATCTGGTCGGAAAGTTTATTACCATCCTGCTATTGTATCTTTTTTCTTTTGTCTTTGCAAAGACTTATTATGGAATAATTCGACATGCAGGATTGAGTGATGTCACACTTATTTTGAAAGCCAATCTTGTCGTATATGTTGTTTATTTAGTGATAAAATTGTGCTCTTGCTTTATTCAAGACATCGAATTCTATTTGTTGGCGCCTTTCGAAATGTTGTTCCATGTATCTTTCGTCTCTGTCATGATGATTTCTGAACGACTTTTTGTAAAGTACTTTTATCGTGATTTTGACTTCGGACATTCCAATAACACATCTAATGTGGTGATTTATGGTGCAGGTAATGTGGGTGTATTGGTAAGTAATGCATTGAAACAACAAACAGATTCTCCGAAAAGTAAGGTGATTGCTTTCTTAGACGATAATGTTAACATCACTAATAAGTCAATCGATGGTACGCCAGTTCTTTTGGCTAATAATGTGTTGAACAGCTCTTTTGTGGATCAAAAAGAGGTCGATACGCTGATCTTGGCTTTGCCGAAGATATCGGTCAGCAGACGACAAGAGATCATCAATAAAGCGTTGAATCTGAAACTGAGAATTAAAGTTGTTCCTAAAATTGATTCATGGATTAATGATCAGTTCTCTCCTAATATGTTGCAAAACATTAAGATTGAGGATCTGTTGGATAGAGATCCGATAGTGATTAATGAAAACAATATTGTAAGGGAGATTGATAACCGAGTTGTCTTAGTTACGGGAGCGGCTGGTTCTATTGGAAGTGAGATTCTTCGTCAGGTGATTGTGCATAATCCTCGTCAGGTGATTGCATTGGATCAGTCAGAATCGTCTATCTTTGACTTAAAGTTCGAATTGAAAAACTCTGATGTGTATAAGGTTTTTTCAAACAGAGTGATTTTTGAAATTGCAGATGTGAGGGATCCTATTGTGATTGATCGTATCTTCTCAAAATATCATCCAGATATTATCTATCATGCAGCAGCATATAAGCATGTTCCGTTGATGGAAGAAAATCCGTATGAGGCTACTTGCACCAATGTTTTTGGTACGAAGGTGTTGTCGGAAACTGCCATGAAATATAAAACTGCGAAGTTCGTGATGATATCCACGGATAAGGCTGTTAACCCAACGAACGTAATGGGGGCAACTAAACGATTGGCTGAAATCTTTGTTCAGAGCCGTCCATCGACTCCTACCTCTTTTGTGACGACTCGTTTTGGAAATGTTCTGGGTTCCAGTGGATCTGTCGTGCCGCTTTTCCATAAGCAGTTGGAAATGGGTGGACCTTTGACGGTTACGCATAAAGATGTGTTTCGCTATTTCATGACCATTCAAGAAGCAGCTAATTTGGTGCTGGAGGCAAGTTCAATTGGTGATAGTGGTGACATCTTTGTGTTTGATATGGGTAAGCCAGTCCGTATTTATGATCTGGCAGAAAACATGATACGTCTTTCTAAATTGAAAAATGTAGAGATAAAAGAGATAGGATTAAGACCTGGTGAAAAATTATCTGAGGAATTGTTATCGAATAAGGAAAATACAATCCCTACAGAACATCCTAAGATAATGCATGCTAGGGTTGTGAAATATGAGGAAAAATATGTTGATCAACAGTTGGATGAATTGAAGAATATTCTTATGACAGGAGATGATTTTGACATTGTCTCTAAGATTAAAGAGATTATTCCTGAATATATTAGCAACAATAGTGTATTCTCTAAATTAGATAAAAACAAACAGTAAAAATGATTGTATTATATCCGTTCTTGTTTGAGTTGAATCTGCATCAGTTGGTGTGGGGCGGAAATCGGTTGAAACAGTTTAAGGGACTTCTTTCCGATCCGAATGATAAGATTGGGGAAAGTTGGGAAATAAGTGCTGTGAAAGAGAGTGAATCAGTGGTGAAGAATGGTCCGCTGAAGGGTAAGACGTTGAATGATTTGGTAGTTGAATATAAAGATTATTTAGTTGGCAAGACTGTCCTGAACCAGTATGGTACAGTATTTCCACTGCTCGTTAAATTTATTGATGCTGCAGAGAATCTTTCTGTTCAAGTCCATCCGAATGATGAGTTGGCAATGCAACGTCATGGCTGCTTTGGAAAAACAGAGATGTGGTATGTGATGGATGCTCAATCGGATGCTAAATTATATTGTGGATTCAATTCGTTGATTTCTAAGTATGAATATGGCAAACGAATTGAGGATGGCTCCATCTGTGACGTGTTGCAGGAGTATAATATAAAAGTCGGAGATGTCTTTTTTATTCCAGCTGGACGTGTCCATGCTATTTGTGGAGGCTCTCTGGTGGCTGAAGTTCAACAAAGTAGTGATATAACCTATCGGATCTATGACTATGGACGTATGGGATTAAATGGTCAGCCACGACAACTTCATACGGAGCTTGCTGTGGATGCACTTGATTATCAGGTTTCGGAATCAGCCAAAGTTGAATATCATAGAACAATCAATAAACCTGTCTGTATTTCAGACTCTCCTTTTTTCACGGTGAAGCTATTGGAAATCAATCGAGCTTTCCATCGGAAACTTTTTAAATACGATTCTTTTGTAATCTATATGTGTCTGCAAGGCGATTGTACAATTAGGATTGAAAGCACAAAAGGGTATGGCTGGAATGTTATGCCAGAGATTAAGGAGGTTTCTTTGACAGTGGGAAATAGTTGCTTGGTTCCTGCCTCTGTTGCGGATATGATGGTTATTCCGAACAATCAAGCAGGTATTACTAAATTATTAGAGGTTTATATAGATAATAAGAACTATAAGCGAGAAAAATAAAAGTGTGTCAAATAGGGGAGAAATTCCGTAAATGACACACTCTTAATAAATATGGAAAACGTTTTGACGCTTATTTGGAAAGTGCTTCAAATAATCTGTCTATTGCTTTTTCAGCATTACCATTCTCTTCGTCTAGTAATTGTACGAATTTAGAACCGATGATGGCTCCATTGGCATTTGCTTGCGCTGATTCCAATGTTTGTTTGTTACTGATTCCGAATCCAATCATTGTTGGATTTTTCAGATTCAAAGAGTGTACATGGTTGAAGTACTGTTGCTTTAATTCATCGAATGATTTTTGAGCGCCTGTTGTGGCTGCGGATGAGACCATATAGATGAATCCGTCTGTGTTTTGATCGATGAAGTGAATTCGTTCGTCGCTTGTCTCAGGGGTGATCAGCATGATGATGCGCAGATCGTATTTGTCTGCAATAGGTTTAAACTCTTTCATATAGTCATTGAAAGGCAAATCAGGAATGATCACGCCATCAACACCTACCTCATTACAACTCTTGCAGAAGTTTTCGAATCCATATTGAATGATAGGATTCATATACCCCATCATAACGAGTGGTATCTTTACATCCTTTCGAATGTCTTTTAATTGCTGGAAAAGTTTCTTAAGACTCATTCCGTTTCGTAATGATTTAGTCGCTGCGGATTGTATGATTGGACCATCCGCCATTGGATCACTAAACGGAATTCCTATTTCGATCATGGATATGCCTTTTCGTTCAAGTGTTTTGATAACTTCGGAGGTGCAATCCAGAGTAGGTGAGCCTGCACAGAAATATAGACTCAATAAATGAGTTGGATTGGATTGGAAAAGTTGATTGATTCTATTCATATCTGTTGAAATTTTTTAAAAATAGATCTAGTTTATTTGTGTCTTTTAACGCTGGTGAAATCTCGAATTTGGAGTTTAAGTCAACTCCAGCGAGTTGTTTGTGGTGAAAGGATTTGAGTTCTTCTTCGTTTTCTAAACCGATTCCTCCACTGAGTAGAAAGGGTGTCTCCCCTTGGTAATGAGTGAGGATGGACCAGTCGAATGATTGACCTGAGCCGCCTTTGCTTTCCGTTTTGGTGTCGAATAGAAAGTAATTACACAATCCTTCGTAGGCATCGATTTGTTTTAAATCATCTATTGTGCGGATGCCAAATGCTTTGTTAATCAATATGGGACGATTTATCCTTCTGCGTAGCTCTTGGCAGTATTCGGGACTCTCACTTCCATGTAGTTGTATTCCATCGAGTTGAAATTCTTCCATTTTAGTAAGAATGTTTTCTATCGTACAATCTACGAATACACCTATTCGTTTAACTTTTATAGGTAAGTATTCGGGACGAACAGAAACAAATCGTTTGGATTTCTCGTAAAAGATGAATCCCATCCAGTCAACACCCAAGCTCTCCACCTCTTGGATGTTGCTCGTCTCTCTCATACCACAGACTTTAATTATCATGAGCGTGCTAAATTAGAGATGAATTTGTTGTATAAATGATTTCAAAGCAGCTCCTGGATCTTCTTCCTTCATGAATGTTTCTCCAATAAGGAATCCTTTGAACCCTGCTTTTCGAAGCTCTTTTACCGTTGATGGGTTGCTGATACCACTTTCACTGACCAATGTGAATTCTTTAGGAAGAAGATTGGCAATGTCGTAGGATTGCTGTACATCTGTGTGGAATGTGCCTAGATGACGATTGTTAACGCCTAACATATCCAGTTCTGGTGTGAGATAATCCAGTTCTTTTTCATCATGGATCTCTAAGAGAACTTCTAGTTCCAAGTCGTGAGCTCGTTGTAGCAGTTCGTGACACTGCGTTTTGGTCAGGTCTGCTGCGATTAACAAGACAGCGTCGGCTCCAATCAGTTTGGCTTCATATAGCTGATATTCGTCGATGATGAAATCTTTACGTAGAATGGGCGTTTCAATCATGGGACGCACTTCTCGGATGAAATTTTGATTTCCTCCAAAGAAGGTGAAGTCAGTTAGAATGGAAATGGCAGATGCTCCGTTTTGAGCGTATTGCGGAACCACTTCAGTTACTTTGGCATTTTCATGTATCCATCCTTTGGAAGGTGATTTCCGTTTAAATTCACTGATGATTCCTGACTGACTATTCAGAAGTGAGTTGCGCATGGAGCGTTTGGTGAATTCAGCCAATTCCATCTTCTTCTCCACTAACTTGCGGAGATTCTCGAATGGTAAGAGTCCTTTGGACGCATCCACTTCTTTTCGTTTGTTGGCAATTATATCTTCTAATATATCTTTCATGATGAATGATGTTAGCTATTCAACTCAATGTATTTGGTTAAGACATTGTATGCTTTGCCGCTTTCTAATGATTCTTTGGCAATGGCTATGCACTCGTCAAATGCCTTGTCTGGTTCCATTATCTGGATTCCAAAGGCAGCATTGATGATGACAACATTCTTTTGTGCTTCTGTTGCTTGATTTGTAAGCACGTTGTCAAATATCTTCTTGGCTTCATCAAGCGTGTTGCCACCAAATAAATCACTGGATTGAAATGCCTTCATGTGAATGTCTTGTGGTGTGTATATTTTCTCTTTCGTGTTGGTGATCACTTTAAACTCTGAGGTTAAAGATATTTCATCATATCCATCTACGCTGGTGACAATACCGAATTGGATGTTCAATCGTTGATATACTTGTTGATACAGTCTCATCTGATTTAGGTTGGCGACACCTAGAAGTTGATGGTTGGGTTTGCAAGGGTTTACTAGAGGTCCAAGAAGATTGAAACACGTTGGAGTTCCTAACATGCCTAACTGCTTTCTTGCAGGTGCGACATATTTCATTCCTCTTGCAAACAAAGGTGCATGTTGATAAACGAAACCACACTTTTCGAGGCTGCGTCTTAGTTGGTCGTTGTCGCTTGTGAATTTCACGCCATGAGATTCTAGCACGTTGCTTGCGCCAGATACGCTAGATGCAGCGTAATTACCATGCTTAGCCACCTTATAGCCGGCACCTGCAATTACAAAGCATGCTGAGGTGGATATGTTGAAGGTGTTTTTCCCATCGCCACCGGTTCCGACAACATCGATGACATCGTAAGGGGTTAGATCTACGGATTTGCCTGTTGCCAACAGCCCTTCGCGGAATCCGATGATCTCATCCACCGTTACACCTCTCATCTGAATACCCATGAGGATTGCAGCGATCTGTTCGTTCGTGTATTTCTCTTCCGTTATCTCTATGATGATTTCTTTTGCTTGCTCAGTAGAGAATGTTTTCTGCTGTGTGATATATTTTAATATATTATCCATGTCATAAAAAATTAATAGGTGATAGTTGTTTTTGCTTTATTGAATTAATGGTTGACCCAGTTTTGAATCATGATCTTACCTTGTGGCGTTAAGATGGATTCTGGATGGAACTGAATACCACGTATGTCGTATGTTTTATGACGAAGAGCCATGATTTGTCCTTCTTCGCTGGTGGCAGTTATCTCAAGCGTGTCTGGTAGTGTCTTCGCATCCACTACCCAGGAGTGATAACGGCCGACCATGATGTCGTTAGGTAATCCTTTGAAAATGTAGTCATCCGCAATGATGTGCGCTGGTGTTTGTACACCATGAAACACTTCGCTTAAGTTGATCAACGTGCCTCCAAAAGATTCTCCGATGGCTTGTTCGCCCAAACATATTCCTAAAATAGGTTTCTTGCCTGCATACTCTTTTATGACTTGCATAAGTAAACCAGCTTCGGATGGAATACCAGGGCCTGGACTTAATAATATTTTATCATATATTGCAAGATCGCTTAGTTCGAACTGATCATTTCTATATACGGTAACATCTACATCTAATTCTCTTAAAAGATGATGTAGGTTATAGGTGAAACTATCGTAATTGTCTATTAATACTGTCTTCATGATGATTCGTTTGTTAATTGTTTCTTATTACATACTTTCAGCCATCAAAATAGCTTTGCGAAGCGCTCCCAGTTTATTGTTAACTTCCTGTAGCTCATATTCCTCGTCGCTTTTAGCAACGATTCCTCCGCCAGCTTGGAACCATAGTTCATTGTTACGAGACACAAATGTTCGGATGGTGATAGCTTGATTCAGAGAACCGTCTATACCGATGAATCCGATACATCCTCCGTATGCTCCTCTGTTGTGAGGCTCGTATTCGCTGATAAGCTGCATAGCACGTACTTTCGGTGCACCACTTAGCGTACCTGCAGGGAATGTGTCAATAAAACTTTTTATTGGATCTGCTCCTTCGTTTAGATCACCACTGACTCGGCTAACCAAGTGAATGACATGACTATAGTATTGTAGATCCTTATAAAACTCCACTTTTACATTGTGGCAGTTGCGACTTAAATCATTACGGGCAAGATCAACGAGCATGACGTGTTCTGCATTTTCTTTAGGGTCATTGCGAAGATATTCAGCGTTGCGAGCGTCTTGTTCTGTGTTCCCTGTTCGTTTGGTCGTACCTGCAATTGGGTCTATGTAGGCTTTGTAAACAGGTTTTTCAATCGTTCCTAAGTTATCTATTCGACAGTGTGTTTCAGGAGAACTACCGAAGATGCGGAATCCTCCGAAGTCGAAATAGAATAGATAAGGAGAAGGATTGATGCTTCTGAGCGCTCTGTAAAGTTTGAAATCATCCCCTTCATATTTTTGTATGAATCGTCTGCTTAATACAATCTGAAACACATCACCTCGTTTGCAGTGAGCTATACCTTTTCGGATATTGGCTTTGTGTTGTTCGTCGGTTAGTGGACTTTTCGTCTCTCCAACAGGATGGAATCCGTATAGACTCATCTGAGGTTGGAGAATGGTTTTTTCTATGAAACTGATGTTGCTGGATTCTCCCTCTTGCAATAGCTCATTGATGCTGAGAGAGTTTCTGAAATGATCAAATACGATTACATATTTATAGAGAATATAAATCATATCAGGAGCATCATTCTTTTCCATTGTCTCATCTTTGACATCGATATTCTCAAAGTATCGTACAGCGTTGAAAGAGGTGTAACCGAAAAGTCCGCATAGTTTGGCATTTTCGCCCTCAATATGGATGGACTTTAAGAAATGATTGATGATAACTTCTGAACGATTCTCTTTGTTAATGGGTAAGTCGTAAGTGGAACCATCAGGGAAACGGCAGCGACCGATGCCATGCTCGATGGAGACATGTCCTAGCGGTTGAACACCAATGAATGAACGTCCGTTTTCGCCTCCATGATAATCGGAACTCTCCATTAAGGCACTTTGTGTGTAGAGGTCACGGAGACGTATGTATGCGCTGACAGGAGTACATAGGTCAGCCAGCATGTTTTTGGATTGTACTGTATAATTGAAAACTGTCATAATCTACGGTTGTTAAATTTTATATTTCGTCTTTATGTGCAAGAAAAGTCTCCAAATCTTTGTCTCCTCTTCCGCTAACTGTCAGTACGACGATGTCGTTGGGTTTGAATTGAACTTTAGGTAACACACCTAATGCATGAGCTGATTCCAATGCTGGAATGATACCCTCTAATCGAGTTAATTCAAATGCTGCACGGATAGCTTCATCATCGTTGATGGCAAGGACTGTTGCACGATGTTGTTGAGCAATGTTGGCATGTATCGGGCCTATTCCAGGATAGTCAAGACCAGCTGATATACTATAAGGCTCCACAATCTGTCCGTCCTCTGTTTGCATGGTGAGTGTTTTACTTCCATGTAAGATACCCAATGTTCCTTTCTTTATTGTGGCTGCCGTATAACCTGAATCGATACCTTTACCTCCAGCCTCTGCCAATATGATTTTAACATCTAAATTATCTATGTAGTGATAGATGGTTCCAGCTGCATTGCTACCGCCACCGACACAAGCGATTAGATAGTCTGGGTCTTCCTTTCCTTCCTTCTCTTTAAGTTGCCATTTTATTTCTTCGCTGATGATACTTTGCAGTCTTGCCACCATGTCGGGGTAGGGGTGAGGACCTACAGTGGAACCTATGATATAGAATGTGTCGGATGGATGACAGCACCAATCTCGAATTGCCTCATTGGTGGCATCTTTTAGTGTTTTATTACCGCTTTCTACAGGGAACACTTCCGCACCTAACATCTTCATTCTTTCAACATTCATGTGTTGACGTTTCACATCGGTTGCTCCCATATATACGCGACAAGGAAGATTCATTAGAGCACATACGGTTGCTGTTGCAACACCATGCTGACCAGCACCTGTTTCGGCGATGATTCGTTTCTTTCCCATCTTTTTTGCTAATAGCACCTGACCTAAAGCATTGTTGATTTTATGAGCACCTGTGTGGTTCAAATCTTCTCGTTTCAGATAGATTTTGCATTTGTACTTTTCACTTAAACGATTGGCATAGTAAAGTGGAGATGGACGACCTGCATAGTCGCGTAACAAAGTACGGAACTCAGATTGAAACGATTCGCTTTCAATGATAGGTAAATACGCATTTTTTAGATCTTCGACTGTCTTATAGAGAATCTCAGGAATGTACGCACCTCCGAATTCTCCATAAAATCCATTTTGGTCAACTAAGAATGATTTCATATTATTTGATGTTTTTAATTATTAACAAAAAAAATAGGAGGCTCTACCGTGACGGTCGAGCCTCCTTCGTTTTGACTAACTATATTCTTTTTTGATTGAATCTAGCAAGGATGAGCAAACGCCCTCACAACTTTTTGTTCTGAGCTTTGCCACCACCAATATGTATGATTCAATATTATCATATTCGTTCTTCAAATTTGATGCAAATGTAAGAAAAAAAACACATTGACAAAATTAATTGTGAAATTTTTTTGCAACTTTTTTTCTCTTGATTGTAAAAAAATATTGTTATACTTTGTTCCCAAAAATATTCTTTATATATTTGTGCGATTAGATTTGTAAAAAAATAAAAACACAATACAAAATGATTATGAAGACGAAATTTTTAGCAGTTATAGCTATTTTTTCTTTAATATGTTTTGAGGCTGGTGCTGCAGCTCGTTGTAAAGGTAAGTGTAGAGACGGAAAGGGTACCTACACATTTGAAGATGGAGAAGTTTATTCAGGAACATTTAAGGAGGGAAAGTTTGAAGGAAAGGGAACTTATACTTTCAAGAGTGGTGCTAAGTATGAAGGAGACTTTAAGGCTGGTGTCCGTGAAGGTAAAGGAAAGTTTACATATCCAACTGGTGATGTCTATGTCGGTGAGTTCAAAGCTGGATATCCTGATGGAAAAGGTGTATATACATACTCCACAGGTGATCGTTATGAAGGTGAATTCAAAGGCGGAAAGTTTGATGGAAATGGTACGTACTACTATGCTAGTGGAACAAAACAAGTTGGTATCTTCGAAGAAGGTGACATGGTTGAGGAAATTAGTATTGAACGTCCTAAGAAAAAATAGTGGTTGATTGTGATATTAAATGAGTAGATAGGGGATGTTGCCGAAAGGCAACCTCCCTAATTTTTTTAAAATGAGAAACTATATATACATTATATTATTTACACTTTCTTTTTATTCGTGTCAGAATTATAGTGAGTTCGGCATTGGTGTTGGTCAGGAAACAATTGATTCAGTCGAAGTGGCAGATTCGTTACTTGTAATACCTTCAATGAAGCTGTCAAAGGATTCTGTTTGTGTTTGTTTTTCTTTTATTGATGCAAACGCCACTCGTATAGAGTCATGTTTGCCTGTTAATCTGATCTTGTCAGATGGCATCTCTTCATATATGATGAATCATCCAGGTAGGTATGATACGACATTGCCTCTAATGGATATGTGTTTGGTCGTTTCTTCTGATACTTTCTTTTATTCGTTGGCTGAATATGCTGGAGATACGTTAAAAGAGACAATAACATTGGATGTGTTTCAGGTGAAAGGCCGCATAATGGAGGAAGATGGTACACCGCTGAAACGGATGCCTGTTCATGTTCATCCTAAGTATAAACCTAAAACATATAAGATTAGAAAGAAAAATCGCGAGAAAGATAATTTTGACAATGATATATTAACTTATACGGATTCTTTAGGTTACTATAAAGCATATGTGCCACACGATGTTTCTTCGTTAACATTGCGTTCTTGTGGGTTCTTGATTGGAACTATTTCTAAACTCGAATTGATAAAGTATCCTACCCAAAATTTCTTATATATGCCGGTCGCTATTCAAAATATATGCGGAGAAACAGTGCCAGATTATGATTTCTCAGTTACGGTTAAAGATATGGGTATCACTACATCAATGAGTGATTGGAACGATTTTTTCGAACATGATGATTTGCTTGAGTCTGTTGATGATGTGATTCTAACTGCTAAATACGGGAAATCATCTATGTCACGCAGAATCAGGAAAAGAGACGCAGTGTTCAAAGGTGCGGCCTTCTCTATCTGCAAACACTATTAAGTGTATATAAAAATTGAAATGCCCTCTTTCCGTATATATGTGGGGGAATGACCTTCTCGGTGCTTTTTGATTCCTTACGGTATAAAACAGTAGAGACGATGTGCTACACATCGTCTCTAAAAAGATAATCAAAAATATCTCGAATTGAATTTTTAGAACCCGTTTTGATTTTTAGGGCCTATATTTGGCTATAGCTAAGATTGATTGAGCATCCTTGTTTTGCGTCAAAAGATCATTGATTGAGAGTTGTGATTCTTTCTCCATGTACTCAGATACAATCTTCCAACCCATCCATAAAACGGCTTGACTAGGAGCGTTGTGACCCTCTTCGTCTGAAAAATATTTTGTATTGTTAGCAGGGAAAAGGTAATCCGAAATGGTTTTTGAATCAGTGGAGAATAGTTGGTTGTATTCTCTCAGATAATTCCACATACCTTTCTCGTTTTGTTCGCACCATTCCCATTGCTCCTGATTATATCCGATTAGGAGTTTTTTGTCGATGTTTGGCAAAATGGATTCTATTGTGTAAAGAATCTTTCCATAGTGGATCATATTGTCTAGGAGATTCCCCCCTTCTTTTTGTAGAGGATATTCTGAACAGATCCAATGATATAATGCATCAGGAACGATTTTCTCTCTCTTCAGATTCGGAATCATGTAGTCGTATATTCCTGGTACATGTTTGTAGCTTGGATAGTTTTCTCCCAAGAAGTATTCAAGAGAAACATAAATGGTGGAAGAATCAGCGGCTATGTATTCTGCAAATCCAGAGAAGAAAGTACACACCTTCGGAATGTTAAACGAAGGAATAAGTGTCTTGGCTCTAGAAAAGGCATGTGTGAAATCATCTTCTAAGTCTGATACGTTTTCATATTCTTTCTCACAGTCTTGAAATAGTTCTCCATAGGCTGGATGTGATAAGAACAAGTAGAATAGTGTAGCAGGGTTGATATGCATCGTACCTGTCATCGCACCTAATTGATACAAATACAAAGAGTATTGGTTTCCATATCTCTCTTCGATTTTGCTGATCTGTTGCAACAGACAGAGCGAATCATTGTCAGGTATGTCAACCGTCATCATATCGTAGTTGCCGGTGATAGCTGGTCGGGTGATGCAATCATTCAACTGATAGATATCCTTATCCATACGGATGATTTCAGTTTTCGCTTCTGGAATGTCTGATACACTTATTTCTTGAAAACGATTTTGCTTGTTGCAACAGCTTAGGGTCGCAACAAGCAAAATCAAAGAGAAAATTTCAAATGACTTCTTCATTCTTATTGATATAATTTAGCTTTGATAGCGGCAATTTCGTCGCTGCTGATATAATCATCGTAATCCATTCTTTTGTCAATGATTCCGTTTGGTGTGAGCTCGATGACACGATTACAAACCGTTTGAATGAACTCATGGTCGTGAGATGACATCAGAATGTTTCCTTTGAATAGTTTCAATGTGTTATTGAATGCTTGAATAGATTCCAAGTCTAGGTGGTTGGTTGGTGAGTCTAGGATTAGACAGTTAGCATTCTTCAACATCATTCTAGAAATCATACAACGCATCTTTTCACCTCCGGATAGGACACTTGCTTTTTTGTATATCTCTTCACCAGTGAAAAGCATTCGTCCCAAATAACCTCTGACAAAAGACTCGTTTGTGTCAGGTGAGTATTGTGCCAACCAATCAACCAACTTCATGTCTGTGTTAAAGAAATCGGTATTGTCAAGAGGCAGGTATGCAGGTGTGATTGTGACACCCCATTTATAGGTACCTGTTGTGGCTTTTATCTTTTCGTTGATGATTTCAAAAAACGCAGTCATGGCACGTGGGTCATGAGACAAGAATACAACTTTATCCTCTTTCTCAATATTGAACGTAGCATTTTTGAACAACACTTCACCTTCTGGTGTAGTATATGATAAATCGTTTACTTCTATGATTTGATTACCAGGCTCACGGTCTGGTGTAAATATGATACCAGGGTATTTTCTTGTTGAAGGTTGAATCTCTTCAATATTAAGTTTCTCCAACATCTTTTTACGGCTGGTTGTCTGCTTAGATTTTGCCACGTTGGCACTGAATCGTTGAATGAACTCCATGAGTTCTTTTTTCTTCTCTTCAGCTTTCTTGTTTTGTTGAGCTTGTTGTCTAAGAGCTAATTGACTTGACTCATACCAGAAGCTATAGTTACCTGCAAACATGTTGATTTTACCATAATCGATATCAACTGTGTGGGTACATACGGCATCCAAGAAATGTCGGTCGTGAGAAACGACTAACACGGTGTTGTCAAAATCAGCCAAATAATTTTCTAGCCACATGACGGTTTCCAAGTCAAGGTCGTTGGTCGGCTCGTCCAAAAGCAGATTGTCTGGTTTACCGAACAATGCTTGAGCAAGCAGAACACGTACTTTTTCTTTACCGCTTAGCTCTTTCATGAGTTTGTAATGTAACTCTTCTTTGATTCCAAGTCCACTCAATAGTGCTGCAGCATCGCTTTCAGCATTCCATCCATCCATTTCGGCGAATTTTTCTTCTAGCTCAGATGCTCGAATACCATCTGCATCTGTGAAGTCTTCTTTCGCATAAAGAGCATCTTTTTCTTGCATTACATTCCATAGCGGTTCGTGACCTCTCAATACGGTCTCAATGACAGGAACATCGTCAAATTGGAAGTGGTCCTGACGAAGCACAGATAGACGTTCTCCAGGAGCGATTGTGACACTTCCTTTGGTAGGTGTTAAGTCCCCGCTTATCACTTTTAGAAATGTTGATTTTCCTGCACCGTTGGCTCCGATGATACCGTAACAGTTACCGCTAGTGAATTTTAAATTTACATCTTGAAAAAGAATTCGTTTGCCGAATTGTACTACAATGTCTGAAGCTGTTATCATATATTATTTTCTGTTTTGTTTTGCAATGCAAAGATACTATTTTTATTTGTAACGTGGAAGAAATCAATTTTTGATAAAATTGTAATCGTCCGGGTAAGAAAAGAACCTTACTTATTTATTGTGGTAACGGTAGAGGTGTTGGCATCTATCCATTGGATTTCGGGATCTCTCTTAAACCAGGAGATTTGCTTTTTCGCATAATGACGCGTGTTTTGTTGAATCATCTGTTTAGCGTACTCTAATGTCCACTTTCCGTCAAAGTATTCAAATAACTCTTTGTATCCAACGGTATTAAGAGCATTCAATTCTTTATAGGGATAGAGTGATTTTGCTTCCTCTACTAATCCATCATCGAACATCTTTTCTACTCTTTGGTTGATCCGTTGGTATAATTCTTCACGAGGTCTTATGATACCGATTTTTTGAATTTCGAAAGGCCTTTCTTTGCTTGTGTTTTTTCGTATGGAAGAGTAGGGAAGACCCGTTTGTAAACAGATTTCTAGTGCATGAATGATCCTTTTGCCATTTTTCTGATCTACTATGTTGTAATAGTCTGGATCTAATAATTTTAATTGTGCCTTTAGCGGTTCTAATCCTTCTGTTTCGAATGTGTTCCACAGGGAAGCTCGAAGTTCCTCATCTATATTAGGAATGTCATCAATGCCTTTGCATATTGCATCAATGTAGAGCATGGATCCACCAGTCATGATTAATGTGTCGTGATTTTTGAATAGTTCTTCACATTTAGCTAGCGCATCCAATTCATATTTTCCACAGCTATAGTAATCGTGGATAGATAGATTTCCGATAAAGTGATGAGGCACTCTTTTGAGTTCTTCATCAGTTGGGGCTGCGGTTCCGATTTTCATTTCACGAAACATCTGTCTGGAATCGCAGGATAGGATTTCGGTCTGAAGCTTTTCTGCCATTTGCAGACTATATTCTGTTTTCCCGACAGCTGTTGGTCCTACTATTATGATTAGTTTCTTCTTCATGTTGCGAAGATACAAAAAAGCGAGGAGAAACTCCTCGCTTTTTTAATGGTTTATGTTTTGCTTGATTAGAACCAGCGTACATAACAGAAGTCTTGACGATGTGCCAAGTCCTCATTCTTAGGGAACATACGGAATGCATATTTATATGCACCTGCACGAGAGATACGGTCTTGCAAACGGAAGTATAATTTTGTTCCTTCTGTTTTGTAAAGTTCCATCTCTTTCTTAGCATCTAATGTTTCATTGTTTCCAGCATTGAAGATGGATACGAAATCAACACCAATTCTTTGATCTGCAAGATCTTTTGTGTCGATTACAGCTTCAACAACGTAGTTGTCACCCACCTCTGCATTGGATAATAATTTATCAGACAAAGTTGTAGAAACAATTTCGATTTGATCCCACTTAGCTGCTACTTCTTCCTTCCATGCTGCAATTTCTTTTGCTTTTGCATAGTTGTTAGCTGTAATGAATGCCTTACGTTCACCTAATGGTTTATAGAATTTTCTGATGTAGTCATCCAACATACGTTTTGTTGTATAGTTTGGAGTGATCTTCGCAAATGAATTCTTGATGGTTTGAATCCATTCTGGAGAATATCCTTTACTATTGGTTGCGTAGTACATAGGGATGATTTCAGTCTCTAATATTCTATAGATGGTTGCAGCATCCAATTGATCTTGATATCCTTGATTGTCGTATGTGCGTTTTTCTGTCAACGCCCATCCTGCACCTTCACGATATCCTTCTAACCACCATCCATCTTTGACAGAGAAGTTGATTACACCATTCATTAAGGCTTTCTCTCCAGATGTTCCGGATGCTTCAAGTGGACGAGTTGGAGTGTTCAACCAGATATCTACACCAGCGATCAAACGTTTAGCCAAAGCAATGTCATAATTCTCCAAGAAGATGATCTTACCAATAAACTCTGGCATACGAGAGATCTCGATGATTCTCTTTATCAAACCTTTTCCTCCACCATCTGCAGGGTGAGCTTTTCCTGTGAAGATGAATGTTACAGGACGATCTGGATTGTTGACGATCTCAGAAAGTCTCTTTAAATCGGTGAACAATAGATGTGCACGTTTGTAGGTAGCAAAACGACGACCGAAACCGATAGTTAGCGCATTTGGATTGCTTTTTCTCTTTACTTCCATGATGCGAGTAGGGTCACCTTGTGTGCTTAACCATTTCTCGGTGTATTTCACATCAATATAATCGATCAGTTTCTTTCTTAAGTTCTTTCTTGTCTCCCAAATCTTCTCATCAGGCACATCATATATCTTTTGCCACATCTTTTCATCAGATTGGTTCTGATAGAATTCAATGCCAAAGGTCTCTTCAAATAACTTTCTCCATGAAGAATCTGCCCATGAAGGAAGGTGAACACCATTGGTGACGTAGTTTACGTGAGACTCTTCTGGGAAATAACCTTTCCAGATAGGAGCAAACATCTTTTTAGAAACTTCTCCATGCAACCAGCTTACACCGTTAACCTCTTGACATGTGTTGCAAGCGAATACACTCATAGAGAATTTCTCGTTCTTGTCTCCTGGATTTTCACGTCCCATATCCATCAACTCATCCCAAGAGATACCTAATCTTTCAGGATATTGATTCATGTACTTCCAGAATAATCCTTCTTCAAATTTGTCGTGACCTGCAGGAACAGGAGTATGAACCGTATATAGAGAAGAAGAACGAACAACTTCGAATGCTTGACGGAATGTTAAGCCTTCTTCTTTGATATAGTCACATAGACGTTGAATGTTGATTAAAGCTGCATGTCCTTCGTTGCAGTGGTAAGTGTCATGCTTGATGCCTAGTTTCTTCAACATAAGAATACCACCGATACCTAATAAGTACTCTTGCTTCAATCTGTTTTCCCAATCACCACCATAAAGCATGTGAGTGATAGAACGATCATATTCAGAGTTCTTGTCGATGTCTGTATCCATCAAATAAAGATTGATACGTCCGACAGCCACTTTCCAGATGTTTGCATAGATGATTCGGTCGTGGTAAGGAACTTCCAAAAGATCAGGGTTACCATGCTCGTCTTTAATAAGAGAAAGAGGCAAATTGCTGAAGTTTTGAGCTTCGTAGTTGGCAATTTGATCTCCATCCATAGACAATGTCTGAGTGAAGTAACCATAACGATATAAGAATCCAACAGCTGTCATATCTACGTTGCAGTCGCTGGCTTCTTTTAAATAGTCTCCTGCTAATACACCAAGACCTCCAGAATAGATCTTTAAAATGTCTGTTAATCCATACTCCATAGAAAAGTATGCGACAGAAGTTTTCTTAGGATCTTTTGGCGTATCTACATATTTTCTGAATTTCTTATATACAGTATCTATACTTGCCAATAACTCCTTGTTGTTTTCAACAGCCTCTAGTTTTTCAATTTCAATGGTGTTCAAGAATAAAATAGGATTTCTTCCACATTTATTCCAGAAATCAGCGTCAATGGATTTAAATAATTTTCTTATCTCAGGATTCCAAGACCAACAAACATTTAATGCCAATTCCTGTAATTTTTCCAACTTGGCTGGTACTTTTGATTTTGTGTTAACCTCTTTCCATGAAGGAGAGTTTACGCGATTTAATTGTAAGCTCATTTTTTAAGTGTTTTATTGAAGTTTAGTTATTATTCTTTATTTTGAAAGTGCTATGTTGAAAGCTTTCTCGTAATAATTTATGAAATCATCCCAAGAACATTTTTTTGCTATTGACATTGCTTTCTTTTTGGTTGCATCATACTCCTTTTTGCTCATATTCGCCAGTTGCTTGATGTTGTTTTGTATTTCATAAGCAGCAGCGAAATAGTTATTGTCTGTGCGGTGGATGACAGCCACTCCATTGCTTATGTCAATAGGCTCTTTAGAGCACCACAAACCAAAACCTGCCAAATCAGTAGTGATGGTTGGTATTCCAAATGCGGCACTCTCGAGTGGAGTGTATCCCCATGGCTCATAATATGAGGCGAATAGGGTTAAGTCCAGTCCGATCAGTAGGTCATAATAGCTCTTGTTGAAGATGCCGTCATCTCCATTCAAGTAACTTGGTACTAAAATAACCTTCACGTTCTGGTCTTCATTGTTGTCGAAGTGGAACGTGTTCATTGTGTGTAAGATCTGATCATCCCAGACATTGTATATCTCGTGTGTGATGTTTTTCCTATACACATTATAATTAGCTTCTGGATCTTCAAGTTTCTGTTGTAAATCCTTTCTTGCCCCCATGTTCCATCCTGGTACTAAAATGAAGGCAACGATCTCTTTTTTGAAATCAGGGTCGCTCGCTACTAATTTCAGTGATTCTAGGAATAAATCTATTCCTTTGTTCCGAAATTCATATCGACCTCCTGTTCCTACAAATATTACATCGTCTGATAACTTGTATCCGAATAGGTTTTCAGCTACGGAACGAAGAACTTTCTTTGCTGCTTTTCTTGCTTTTGTGTATTGTGCACCCGTTGGAATGAAGTCATCTTCAAATCCGTTAGGTGTTACAATGTCTGGCATTTTCCCCAGAAGTTGTTTGCATTCCTTCGCTGTTAATTCACTGACCGTGGTGAAACAATCAGCTTGAAGTGCAGCGTTCTTCTCAACAAGATGTTTGGCTTTGACGTTTAATTCGCTCGCCATTTGATCTCCATTGTATCCGGTGAAGTATTCATATAGTTTTTTTCCGTTGAAACAGATGGAGCGTCCTGTTGTCGTGGCATGTGTTGTGAACAATGTCTTGATGTGTGGACAATGAATCTTTGTGTATAATAAACCAGAGCCTGTGGTCCATTCATGAAATTGTGCTACGATCTTTTTCTTCTCAATTTTGTTGAAATGACAAAAATCCTCGATGATTTTAGCTGCTGCATATCCGAAAAGCACAGATTCATTGTAGTCTCCATAGGCATCCATGGAATCTACTTTGAAGTGGTCCCACATTTCGTAAAGAAATGAATTCGTATCAGCTGCATATGTGTTGTGGTCAACTAATATTACAACCGGTTTTCCTGGAATATCCCATCGTCCTGTACGAAGTCTGATATTTCTTTTGTTACAGCTTGACGTCCATTTCTTGAATATAGAGTTATCTTCGATGAAAAAATTATTCTCTTTTCCCTCGAAGTCTGGACCTATATAAATTAGGTTTTCCTTATGTATGGTATATAAAGCTTTGGCTTGTGAAGATAAAACGGTATATATACCTCCTATCTTATTACAGACCTCCCAACTTATTTCAAATACGTAATCTGGATTGTTTATTTTATTTTCCATATCAAATTCTATAGTATTCCAAATTTCAAGCGAAAATAATGAAAATATTTTTTTTATTGAAGTTTTGAACTTATTTTTTGTTAATACCAAAGAGGATAATCACTTGCATCCGTTCTCTTTTCATATTTCAAGTCTTGGAGCATAGATGATTTTACTCCTATATGAAAGTTGAATCCTTGATTAAGACCAAATGGGATGAAATCCAATGTGGCTGACCAGCAGTGAAGATTTCGTCTGATACTACAAGAGGTGTAAGACATCTCATGATTGATGAAATCATATCCGGAACTGATGGTGAACATCCAGTTTTTGGAGAAATTTATGCTGCCGGAGAAGTTGAGCGATTGGGTGAGCCTTCGGTCATATTCTAAAGATTCTTTGTTGAACATATAATTTCCATACGCAATGGAGTAGCTTACATTTAGATTCCATGGTAAAGAAAACTCTTCGTAGCCATCGGGATCTTCTTGCTTCTCTTGCTTTTTCTCAAGGTCAGTTATTTGATTGTCTAGTAGATCATCCAAATTTTCCAAGTCAGGGTTGAGTCCATCATCCTCGGTGTATTCATCTTCCTGTTTCTTGCTTTTCTTGAATGTATTATTGTTGAATGTGTAATTAAAGGATGTTCTTGCATTCGTTAATCTGAATAATCTTCCGTTACGTTCCATCTCGGTGGTTTTGGATTTGTATGGCGCTCCATTTTCATCTAACATATATGTGTAAGGACAGTAAGCTGCAACAACATTGAAGCCAATCCTCTGCGTGAATTTTAATCGTAAGTTTACATTAAGGTCAGACCATGCTGGCTCATCCTCTTCCGCAAATAGGTTATAGCTTGTGTTCAAGGATAGATTGTCTATGAGTGAAATTTTTTTGTAACCCGTAGAGTCTTTATCCGAAGCTACTTTCATTTCTACATTGTTGGACAAACTAAAGTTGACGATTCCGCCGCCATTGCTGGTTGGACCGCCATAGTAGTTGCGCTGGAAATAGCAATATTTAATGGTATCCATGGAGGCATCAGGGAATCGACGAGTGTATTCCCCGTAGTAGTATTGATTGAAATGAGGCCATGGACGTTCCATTTTAGGTGAGAACGATAAACCGACAGAGGGTTGAAGCACATGTCGTATCATGCTAATTTTTTTGCCCCAAATAGGTTGGAAGAACCCGTATAGTTGAGTGCTTAAATTTAAGTTTGCACTCATATCATTGATTCGATAGAACCCATTTTCATTGCGGGTGTCAACGCTTTGATTCTGCTCGTTCCATTCTTGATAGACTTTCTTGAAATACCATTTCTCGTTGTATCCGAGTGATGGTGTTAAAATAAGGTATTTAAATAATGTATAAGACGCACCTATTGAGAATTGGTTTCTGATACCGTTGTTCCAGTCGTTTAGAAGGTTCGCCTCGAAAAGTTTATCTTGCTTGGTGGATATGTAATTGTCGAAATTGAGTCCGTATGTTAAATAGATCTTCTCAAACCATTTATCTTTTCCTATTTTCTCCTTTCTTTTGAAAGGATAGACACGTGACATGCTAAGGTTGATTGTCGGCAACTTAAGCGAAAGTGTAGAGTCACTTTGTCTTTGGTTGATAGTGAAGTTGGTGGTTAAAGAGAAAGGTGATTCCGGAAACTTATAAGTATAGTTGATACTGGATGATTTATTGTTCTCGCCATAGGTGGATGGATTGTAATGAGAACTTGTGTTATTTTTGTTATAAGATGAGGAAGTGAAGTTGATGGAGGCAGAGAATGTGCTGAAAGGATTTGCTTTCGGATCCTGAGAGTGCGTCCAAATCACTTTGAAGTCATTCATCTGAACATAGTCGGGCAGGGTCTTCTCACTTAACTTCGTCGATTGGTACCCCACGTAAAAGTTACCGTTGAATTTATATTTTTTCTTGTAACGGGAGGTTGCATTTAATGCCCAAGAACCTTTCGTATAGATATCACCACGAATAGCTAAATCCACGTAATCGTTGATTGCCAGATAATAACCACCGTTTCGAAGATAAAAACCTCTGCTAGATTCTTCTCCGAAGGTAGGCATTAAGATACCAGAAGAATATTTCTCTGTGAATGGGAAAAATCCGAACGGAAGGGCTAGCGGAAGCGGTACATCCTCGATAACGAGATATGCAGGACCTGCTACGATGTAATCTCCTGGTTTTACCTTTGCTTTTGTTAAGTTCAGATAAAAGTGAGGGTGCTCATGATTGTCACAGGTAGTGTATTTTCCGTTTTTCATTAAAAACGTATTGTCTTCAAGCTTTTTTGTTTTTTCACTAGTGACATACCCTTCACCTTGTTGTGTGACAACATTGCGTATCAATCCTTTTTTTGTTCTGAAATTGAAGTCGATGCAATCTGATTCGTAACTGTCAGGGCCATCTTTGAAAACAGGCCTGTTGATAAGTGCGCCAACAGAATCTTTCCCAGGAAGAGCATGAACCATGTTGCTATCGGTGTTCAGTTCAATATGATCAGACGTTAGTTCCATGGTCTGATACTTTACATTTGCTTGACCATATAAGAACGCATGACCATCGGCATAAAACACAATTGAATCCTTTGCTGAATAATGAACAATATCTTCAATTGCATCATTAGAAAATCGAATTGTTTCTGCTTTTTTTTCTGTTGAATCTTTATCTACAGCATTTTTTGTCTCTTTTGAAGAGCTATTTTCCGCTTGCGCTTGCACATGATTACATGCAAAAATGAAGACGGAAAATTGTATGATAATATATATGTATCTCTGTATCAAAAGTTTAAATATAATTTTTTTTGAATATTTATTCAGTGCAAATATATGATTTTTTTTCCTAAATTTGCTACGTAATTTTTAAATAGAAGTAGATGAGAAAATCTTTTTATTTTTTTAGATTTTTGTACTTGACTTTTGTTTTTCTTGCTTCTGCTGGACTTGCCTATTCATCGGACAAACCTTTTGTGGTTGTCATTGATGCAGGTCATGGTGGAAAAGATGCGGGAGCCATAGGCTATACGTTGAAATTACAGGAGAAATCAGTCAACTTAAAAACAGCTTTGAAACTTGGTGCGTTGTTAGAGAATGAACCAGGCGTTAAGGTTATATATACTAGGAAGAAAGATGTTTTTATTCCGTTGGATGATCGTGCTCAGATTGCTAATAAAGCAAAGGCTGACCTTTTCATCTCTATTCATGCGAATGCAGCAGAAAACCGATCTGCCAAAGGGACAGAAACCTATACGTTGGGTTCGTCGTCGGCGAATCTGGATGTGGCTATGCGAGAAAACTCAGTTATTTTGTATGAGTCAGATTATAAAACAAAATATAAAGGATTTGATAACAGTTCGGAATCCTATATAATGTTTGATTTTATTCAGTCTAAGTATATTGAGCAGAGTCTTGGCTTCGCTTCTTCCATAGAGAAACAGTTCCAGAATATTAATCGTACCAGTCGAGGTGTGAAACAGGCTGGTTTTTGGGTTCTGAAACAGACTTCAATGCCTTCTGTATTGGTCGAACTTGGTTATTTGTCTAATAAAGAGGAAGAGGCATTCTTGAGTAAAGATTCAAATATTGAAAAGTTAGCTAAGTCAATACACAAAGCTTTCGTTTCTTATAAATCAAAACATGATAAAAAGAACGGAATCACTTACCAAGAAGAGGTGAGAAAAAATAATGAATCAACGAGTGCGACGGACGATACCGCGAAAAAAACAGTTGATGAAAAAAAGAATGATAAAGAGAAGGCAGAAACTGATAAAGCCAAGACTGAAGAAGATAAGCAGACATCCAAAGATTCAACTAAGGTAGTTGTGGAGGAAAAGAAACAAGATGAGATACGGTATGCGGTTCAGTTTTGTAGCTCAAGTACACAGAAACCATTAGATTGTAGGGATTTCAAAGGATTTGTCCCTGCAAGAGAATTCATAGAAACGGGTACCTATAAATATAAGTATGTTTATGGTAACGAAAAGACCTTCCAAGAGGGATTGAAACTGAGGGATGAAGTAAAGAAGAAGTTCCCAGATGCCTTTTTGGTTGTTCTGAAAAATGGTGTTAAATTGCCGATGAATGAGGCAAGGAATTATTATAAGTAAAAAAACAAGGATTAATAAACAGGGGAGAGTATGGAATTCAAAATTACAAAAGAGTTTAAAATTGGTATATGGGTGATTATAACCATTGCATTGACATTTTTTGGAGTGAACTATTTGAAAGGTATTAATATATTTCATCCTACCAATTATTACTATTTGAAATTTGATCGTATCAATGGATTGGTGGAAACAAATCCTGTGAATATAAAAGGATACAAAGTGGGATTGGTGCAAGAGATTATTTATGATTATGATAATCCAAGTGAAAAGGTGGTTGTCGTATTACAGGTGGATGATGATTTGAAGATCCCAGTTGGTACAAGAGCAGGATTGGTCTCAAGTTTGTTAGGTAGCCCCTCTATTGAACTCTTTATGGAACCTAATCCATCGACAGAATATTTCCAAAAAGGAGATACAATCCCGTCTTATGTTGATGATGGCGTGATGGAAGCTTTGTCAACCGAATTGATGCCTCGAATCCAATCGATCATACCACAGTTGGATTCGTTGATGGTGTCACTACAAGTTATTGCACAAAATAAGGCGATAGAAAAGTCATTGGATAATATTCAAGTTATCACGAACAATTTAAAAGGAACATCAGTTGGATTGAATAAGTTGGTAGATAAAGATGTGCCTCAGTTGTTGGGTAACGCTAATTCCGTGATGATGAAATTAGATAAGGTGGGAGATGGACTTTCTCGTGTTGATTTTAATAAAACAGTTAATCAATTGAATCAAACGTTGGCTGGTGTACAAAATGTTACTGATAAGTTGAATAGAGGAGAAGGTACACTTGGTATGTTGTTGACAGACAAAGGAATATATAATAATTTAAACACAACAATCGGAAGTGCGAATGATTTGTTATTGGATTTGAAAGCGAATCCAAAACGATATGTGCATTTTTCTTTGATGGGTAAAGATAAAGAGAAATAATTTAGAATTATTCTAAATAATAAAAAAGTGAATTTAATTTTTTTGTGTTAAAAACCTTAAAAGTCGGTATTTAAAATAGTTCTTATCGAAATCAAAAAAACGTTGTGATTTTTTATAAAATACTATAAATCAGAATGTAAAAAAGAAGCATCTGTTATAACTATTTGAATATGAGTATTCAAAAAATATACATCTGATTATTAAGTAGTTATGAACTTTTTTGAATAACCAAATTTTTTATTATTTTTTTTTTGAAGAAAAAAGAATGATATTTGCGTTGCAAAGAAAAAACAAAGTTTTATGAACGAGTATAGAGATAATGCCCCTGAATGTGAGGTTTTATGGAACAGATGTCTTGCAATCATAAAAGACAATATTCGGGAACAGGAATATAAGACGTGGTTTGAGCCTATCGTGGCTGAGCGTTGGGAGGATCGTACTTTGACGATTCAAGTTCCTAGTTCTTTTTATGCTGAGTTTGTTGATTCTCACTATGCAGATTTGATGAAGAAGACCTTTGACCGTGTGATGGGAGAAGGAACAAAATTGATGTATAGTATAGTGGCAGAAAGTGTAGAAAGAACTAAGATCATTCAAGCTCCGACTCCTTCTCCTGCTTCTGGATTTAATCCATTCGCCAGAAACATTAGACCGGCAGTAGAACCACAATTAAATCCTAATTATACATTTGATACATTTGTAGGAGGTCCATGCAATAAATTGGGTAAGGAAGCTGGATTATCGGTAGCTAAGACTCCGTATAAAAATACATTCAATCCTTTGTTTATCTTTGGTGGGTCTGGTTTAGGAAAGACTCATTTGGTTCATGCAATAGGATGGGAAGTTTTGAAGAATAATCCGGAAAAAACAGTTCTGTATGTTGATGCCAATCGTTTTCAACTTCAGTTTACTGATGCTTGTTTGTGTAATAAGACAAATGAGTTTTTGAATTTCTATCAGCAGATTGATGTTTTGATTGTTGATGATATTCAGTTCTTATCTAACAAAACGGCTACACAGAATGTGTTCTTCCAAATATTCAATTACTTACAACAGACAGGAAAGCAAATTATCTTGACGTCTGATTGTTCTCCAAAGGTGCTGAAAGGATTGGATGATAGAATTCTGAGCCGATTCCGTTGGGGATTGACTGTTGAGTTGGAGGCGCCTTCACAGAATACTCGTATGGCCATTCTTCAAGCAAAGGTAAGAAATGAAGGATTGTTGATACCAGAAGAAGTGATTGAATACATCGCTAAGAATGTAACAGATAATGTCCGTGAGTTGGAAGGCGTTATAGTCTCTCTATTGGCACAATCTACATTGACTAAGACTGAGATCAACATTGAGTTGGCAGAACGTGTCATCGGACGTATAGTCAATGTTGCGGAAAAGACCATCACGGTTGAATCTATTCAAAAACTGGTATGTGACTATTTCCATTTGAATGCAAGTGATATTCAAACCAAATCACGTAAGAGAGAGGTGGTTCAAGCAAGACAGATTTCAATGTATTTAGCTAGAAAATACACTAAAAACTCTTTATCCTCAATTGGAGAGCAGATAGGCAATAGAGATCATGCGACAGTTCTTTATGCTTGTAATGCTGTAAGTGATTTGTTGAAATATGACAAAACATACAGACAAAGTTTAGAGTCGATTGAGAATTTATTAAAATAAAGTATATATTTGTAGCTGAAAAAAACAGAAAGATTATGGTATATAATTTGATTCTAAAATCAGATGAGGTTGAGGATTTTGTTCGTGAGATAGAAATCGATTCTGAAGCTACATTTTTAGATTTACATGATGCGATATTGGCTTCTGTGAATTATTCGAATGATCAGATGTCGTCTTTTGTAATTTGCGATGAGGATTGGGAAAAAGAAACTGAAATCACGCAAATTGAGATGGACACTGCTTCGGATGTGGATAGCTATATCATGGAGAGTACGCGATTGGATGAGTTTTTAAATGATGAAGGACAGAAATTAATGTTTGTTTTTGATTATTTAAATGAACGCTCATTCTTTATGGAGCTTAAGTCTATTCGCACAAAGGTGAATTTGCCTAAGCCAGTATGCAAGTTGAAAAAAGGAAAAGCCCCAGCCCAAGTGTTGGATGGATTATTCTTAGATGAAGAATCCTTGTCTAAGAAAAATAATCAGTTCTTTGATGAAGACCAAGATGATTTCTTGGATGGTGAAGGATTCAATGAGGATGAATTAGATGGATTAAGTATAAATGATAATTATTTTGAAGAGTAGTTATTGACTACTCTTCCTTTGTTTTCTGGAAAGATGCGTGATAAGGGCATATAAAAAAACTTATTACATCATATTACATCAATAACATCAGGTGAGTTAGATACACCGTTATGTCTTCCGCATTTTTTAGTTCGTTGAATTTTTTTTGTTTTTCAATGATTTTAGTATATATTTGAAATCAATTTAATTTAATACCAATCGTTATGAGGAAAACAGTTTATTCATTAGTGTTGGCATTTTTTGCATTTTCTTTGTTCTCTGCTCAGGCACAAAAAAAAGTGGATGGAAAAGTCTTGAAAGAAGTGAAGGAGTGGCGTATTGATGGATCAAAGAAAAAGTTAGATCATTTGACAAGATATTCTGAAGGAAAGAAAGTTGAGGAGATTGAATACTCATCTATCGGTGAACAAAAATCACGTAAGACATATACCTATAATGAAAATGGTAAGTGTATAGAAGAAAAAGAGTATGATGAGTATAATAAGTTGGCTAAGACCATCCAATATGAATACCTTGAGAATGGCAAGAAAAAGTCACAAAAAACTATTTTACCTAATGGTAAAGTGAAGAGTATCAAGGAATTTGAATACATTGTAGAATGATGATAGATCAAGTCGTTAAAACGATAGATGAAAAGCTTTCTGCTTTTGACACCATCTCTTTGGAAGAAATGAGTGGCATTCGATTGATGAATCGCATTGATACTAAATTCTTAGTGAATGTGAACCAGTTGCCTATTCTTCTTGATATGGCTCAAAAAGATTACTTCGTACAGAAAATAGGTGATTTAAGGAAAGCGTTTTATCGGACATTATATTATGATACGCCTACTGCTACAATGTACACGGTACATCATGATGGTAAATTGAATCGACAGAAAATACGTGTTCGTGAATATGTCGAGTCGAATCTTATGTTTCTTGAGGTGAAAACCAAGAGTAATAAGGGACGTACATCTAAAAAACGAATTACGGTGACGGATGAGAATGTATTACAGAATCCAGAGGCTATCGCTTTTTTGAATGAAAAGTCTAAGTTCAAAATGAATGAGATTGACTTTCGTTTGCGAAACAACTTTTATCGTATCACGTTGGTGAACAAGGAAAAATCAGAACGGTTAACAATCGATTTTAATATCAATTTTGAAAATTGTGTCACGGAGAAAAAAGATACAATTTCAAAGTTGTGTATAGTCGAAATCAAACAGGATGGTAATGCCCATTCTCATTTCAAAGATTATTTGAGTTCTCTTCGAATAAAGAAACGGAGTATCAGTAAATATTGTTTGGGTATGATTTTGACGGATCCAAGTCTGAAAACGAATCGTTTTAAAGAGAAAATCCGATATATTAACAAGCTTTGATTAAATACTTTGTTTGTCTAATAATTAAATGATTATATTAATTCGTAAATAGTAAAAAAATAAATAATTATGACTCTTTTAAACAGTATTTTGGATTACGAGTTCTTCGGTACTCCATTGGTTAACACAGATGGTATCTGGTTATTGTTGTTCCGCTTTGGACTAAATGTCTTGGTTACTTCTTTGATTATCGTTTGGCTTTATTATGGTAAATCAAAAAGAAGAGACTATGTTTTTACTTTCACATTAATTAGTACAACAGTTTTCTTGCTTATCTTTTTGTTAGGTAGCGAGAAACTTCAGATAGGTTTGGCTCTTGGTTTGTTTGCCATCTTTGGTATCATCCGTTATCGAACGGATACGGTGCCTATTCGTGAAATGACGTATTTGTTCTTGATCATCGGTTTGTCGGTCATCAATGCATTGGCTATCAGCGTCAGCTATTTTGAGTTGATTATCACGAACGGCCTTTTCGTTCTCATGACATGGTTGATGGAAAAGACTCGTATCGTTTCGAAAAGCGCATGTAAACTTATCAAATACGAGAAGATTGATTTGATAACTCCTGATAAATATGATGAAATGATGGAGGATATCAAGAAACGTACAGGCTTGAATGTTACAAAATTTGAAGTCGGATATATTGATTTTCTTAAAGATACAGCTTTGGTAAAGGTGTATTACGAGGCAACTTCGAAAGAAATTAATACGGTCGATTCTATAACTCGTGCAAAAGATTTTAATGGATAAGATTCGTTTCGGAATAGTGTTGATTATTATCTCTTTCTGCTCTTCTTTTCAAGTAATGGCAGAAAGAGATGATTGCGATTTTTCTACATCGTATGATGTCGGCATATCTAAGAAATTTTTCAAACGATTACAGGTAGGGTTTACTGAATCTGTGTCCTTGAATCAAAATTCCACCAACTTAGATAAGATTTCTTCTAAAGTGGATGTTTCGTATGCTGTTGTTCGCAAAATCTTCAAAGTGGGCGTTTCCTACTATGCTATTTCTAAACATAGACAAGAGAATTATTTCTTTAATCAACGGTTTCTAGGTTATACCAACGTGAAATATTCCTTTAACCGATTCTCTTTAGCTTGGCGTTCTCGTTATCAAATGACGTACCGCCCAGAAAAAGAGGAGTCTAAGATGTGGTCTAATTATTGGAGAAATAAATTAACCTTCTCTGCTAAAATGCCTCATGTGGCTCTTTATCCTTCTATAGCAGCTGAACTGTTTTATCGTACCAATGATTACAAAGGTAATTCGATAAGAAAAATGAGGTATGAGGTTGCTTTGAAATATGAGTTGAATAAAAAGAATGCTTTGAAACTATATTATCAGTATGATGATGTTATGAATGCGAAAAAGAGAGCTGTTAACGGTAGCAATCTTGGTCTTTCATATCAATTTAGTTTATAAGATGAGTTCTATGAATTATAGAACCCTCCATAAGAGTAATAATAAATGAACCTAAAATCGTCTCTGTCGGAATTTATTTCTGACGAAAAAGTGAAAGCCGGAATTTGGTATTGTTTACTGAATTCCGTTTTTGTGTTATTAATCTCAACTAAGTATTTTTTCCTCTTGTTTTCGGGTGTGGCAAGTGTCCATCCTGTTTATGCAGTTATGGCATGTGTAGGTCATTTCTTTACACTATGCATGTTGCCTTTCTTGCTGATTTTCTTGCCAATATATTGTCTTTTGAAGAACTATCGGTTGGCAAAATGGGTCTCAATTGTTATGACAGTTCTCTCTTTAATTGTTTTGACAATTGATGCGTATGTATTCTCCTTGTATCGGTTCCATTTAAATATATATGTATTAGAGCAGGTCTTTGGTCCTGCTTCGGGACAAGTATTTGAGTTCTCCATCGGACAATACATTATGGTGGGTCTGTTTTTCCTTTTGTTGTTAGGAATTGAGTATGCACTATTTAAATTGGCAGAACGTTTTGCAAGACGTTTCTCCGAGGGGAAAATCATTTGGCTTTTCCCGCTGTGGGGTATCCTTTTATTGTCAGTCCAGAGTTACAGAACATGGGGATTGTTCCATAAAGATCGCTCCATCCTCGCCATTGAAAATCATTTTCCATTGGTAGTACCGTTTTATCCCAATGAGTTTTTTCCTGCCTATCGTATGATGAATCAATTAAAAGGGGAGGGGAGAACCTATTCGTATCCTAAAAAAGAGATTTTATCACATGCTGCTGATAAGAATTTATTATTGATAGGCTTTGATGCTTGGCGTTATGATACTATGGATTCGATATGCACTCCAAATATTTATCGGTTTGCTCAGAAAGCGGTGGTGTATAAAAATCATTATAGTTGCAGTAACAGTACTAAATCGGGTGTTTTTTCTATGTTCTATGGATTGTCAGGTGTCTATTTTAATGATTTCAACCGACAATCTATCTCGCCTGTATTGATACAGGAACTTTCTAAGCAAAAATATGATATTCGATTGTTTCCTAGTGCATCGCTTCGTAATCCACCGTTAGATAAGACGGTGTTTCAGATGGTGTCAGACCAATGTGATCCTACGGAGGGTATGAATGCATGGCAGAGAGATCAGAAATTGGCTGCCAATTATATTCAATATTTGGCGGATCGAGACACGACGAAGCTATTTTTCTCCTTCCTGTTTTTCGACTCTCTGCATAGTATGATTGAACCTGATGATTTTAAAGGACCGTTTCAACCCTCATGGGACATTGCCCATTATGAGCGATTGGGGAATGATACGGATCCTACGGAGTTTTTCAACTTGTATAAAAATATGGTGTATTATCTGGATAGTCTTGTCGGGGGTGTGTTAAACGAACTCGAACAGAGAGGCTTGTTGGAAAATACGATAGTTGTATTTACGGGTGATCATGCACAAGAATTTAATGATAATCACCATGGTTTTTGGGGACATAATGGCAATTATTCAGATGCCCAGATCCGTGTGCCGATGATTTATTATCATCCAGAGGTAACACCTGCAGTATATGACCATTGGACAGCGCATTACGATTTAGTTCCGACGCTTATGAGAGATCTTTTTGGTGCGGGAAATGCACCTTCTGATTATTCAATGGGAACCTATTTGGATGATAAGAAAGATCGGAATTATTTACTTGTGGATACATATATAGGAGCAGGAGTGATTGATTCCACAAAAAATATTTTGAACCTGCTTTATAGTGGTGAATGTCAATTAACAGATGCAAGATTGAATGAGGATTTTTCATCGTCGATAGATTCATCATTAGTTGAAAAAATGAATAATCAACTACAGATGTTTTATAAGTAAAAAATCACACTGTTATCCCTCCTAAAAACATAGGATTAAATTTTGTTGTGTGCGATTTTTTTGTTTCTTTTGTAGTTGGATTTGAATCGAACGATTTTTTCTAATTTATATCATATAAAAGTAAAATTATGGTTTATACACATGAAGTGCAACAGATGTGTTGTGTTGCCAAGGGTCCTAATCATGGACCAGCTCCAATTCCTGAAGAAGGAAAATGGATTCAAGCAAAAGAAATCAAAGATATTTCTGGTTTGACTCACGGTATTGGTTGGTGTGCTCCTCAACAAGGTGCATGTAAACTTACGTTGAATGTTAAGAAAGGTGTTATCGAAGAATGTTTGGTTGAGACTATCGGATGTTCAGGTATGACTCACTCTGCAGCAATGGCTTCAGAAATCCTTCCAGGTAAGACTTTGTTGGAAGCTTTGAATACAGACTTGGTGTGTGATGCAATTAACACTGCTATGCGTGAATTGTTCTTACAGATTGTCTATGGTCGTACACAATCAGCTTTCTCTGAAGGCGGTTTGGCTATCGGTGCTGGTTTGGAAGACTTAGGTAAAGGTTTGATCGGTCAAATGGGTACTTTGTATGGTACAAAAGCAAAGGGTACTCGTTACTTACAGTTGACTGAAGGTTACATTACTAAGATGTTCCTTGACAAGGACGACCAAGTTTGCGGTTATGAATTTGTTCACATGGGTAAATTCATGGATGCAGTAAAGAAAGGTGTTCCTGCAGATGAGGCATTGAAGAGTGTTACAGGAACTTACGGACGTACTAAGAAGGAAGATGGAGCAGTTAAATCTATCGACCCACGTAAGGAATAATTAAGAGTTTTGAATTAAGAATTTTTAATTAGAATACGTAAGAATAATATAAACTTTATTTTGAATTTTAGTTATTAGATCTCTCTATCAAGGTGGAAACATCTTTTCAGAATATGTTATTTCATGGAGATGTGTCTTAAAGATAATTCAAAATTCAAAATTCAAAATTCAAGATTATTATGATTAGAGAAGTTAAATTTGAATCACAAGATCGTCGTATTGCGCAAATCAATGCTGCATTGGCAAAACACGGCATCAAATCAATAGAAGAGGCTAACGAAATCTGCGACAAGGCAGGTTTGGATCCATATAAGACATGTGAGGAAACTCAGATGATCTGTTTCGAAAATGCTAAGTGGGCATACGTAGTAGGTACTGCTATCGCATTGAAGGAAAAAGCTAAAAACGCTGTTGAAGCAGCTAAATATATCGGAGAAGGTCTTCAATCATTCTGTATCCCAGGATCTGTGGCAGATGATCGTAAGGTAGGTTTAGGTCATGGTAACTTGGCTGCTCGTTTGCTTTCTCCTGAGTCTAAATGTTTCGCATTCTTGGCAGGTCACGAGTCTTTCGCTGCAGCTGAGGGTGCAATCAAGATCGCTAAGATGGCTAACAAATCAAGACCAAAAGATAAACCATTGCGTTGTATCTTGAATGGTCTAGGTAAGGATGCTGCTCAGATCATTTCTCGTATCAACGGTTTCACATACGTTCAAACTAAATTTGACTACTTCACTGGTAAGTTGAAAGTTGTTAAGAAGATTGCTTACTCTGAGGGAGAGCGTGCTTCTGTTAACTGCTATGGTGCTGACGATGTTCGTGAAGGTGTTGCTATCATGTGGAAAGAAAATGTTGATGTTTCTATCACTGGTAACTCAACTAACCCAACTCGTTTCCAACACCCAGTTGCTGGTACTTACAAGAAGGAACGTGTATTAGCTGGTAAGCCTTATTTCTCAGTTGCTTCAGGTGGAGGAACAGGTCGTACTTTGCACCCAGATAACATGGCTGCAGGTCCTGCTTCTTATGGTATGACAGACACATTGGGACGTATGCACTCAGATGCTCAATTCGCTGGTTCTTCATCAGTACCTGCTCACGTTGAGATGATGGGATTCCTAGGTATTGGTAATAACCCAATGGTAGGATGTACTGTTGCTTGTGCAGTTGAAGTTGATTTGTACTTGAACAAGAAATAATCGAATTTGATTATATGCTGGACGGAGGGCGTATCATAGTTGATATGCCCTCCTTTTTTTCAAGATTTTATTCGATAAACGTCTTTCCTTTTCGCTTTATATTCTTTGCAATTAAGTGTGTTTGCTGAAATTATCCCCTTGTTTATTGAAAAAATAATCTATAATAGGATATCTACATGCTTTTTTTGTTAATATTTGTTATTGATTTTTGTTAGCAATACTTTGTTGTTAATTTTCTGATTAATAAGTTTATAAGATGGATTTATGAGTTTTGTTCTCATTATTATCGAGGATTATAACTAAAAATATCATCATCTTTTTTTGCTTTTTTAAGAAATATACCTATCTTTGTCCGACTATGTACTCAGGTACATTATTATTTACTAATTCGATGAAAAACGTATAAGGATGAAAAATCAATGTCGTATAATAACTGTGTTGGCGTTGCTTGTGACACTATTCCAAGCGAATGCACAAGAGGAAATAGTATGCGATCAATACCATTTCAATTATTATTTGGTGAATCCGGCAGTAGCTGGAGCTGAGCGTTGTACGCACTTGATGGCGACAGGAAAGTTTCAGTGGATGGGAGTAGAAGATCATCCGATGATTCAGACGTTGAGTGTTCGCACGCGTGTGTTGAACAATGTGGGTATAGGTGCTTATCTGTACAATGACAAGAACGGATATTCATACCGACAGGGAGGTGAGGTGACCTTTGCCTATCATATACCGTTGACAGAGAACAACCGATATATGATGAAACAGCAGTCTATCGAAAGACAGTTGTCATTCGGTATCTCACTGATGGTGAACCACTACAACTTCGATAAGTATTTGTTTGACACATATGCAGCAGATGATCCCGTATTGGGCAATCAGGGAACGAACAAAGGCTTCTATCTCAATGCCAATGCCGGACTCTATTTCTTGTGGGATGGTTTCTTCTTGGGTTATAGCATGAGCAACCTGATTCCTACGGAGTTGACAGAGTTGGGAATGGAAGAGCCAAAACGTCCGCTGACAGGCTACGGTTTCTTGGGTTATGATATTGACATGGTCAACAACATGACATTGGAGCCAGCAGCGATGTTCAAGTTTAATGTGAACGGAGAGCGTCAGTTGGATTTCAATTTGAAATTCATGCAGACGTTGCCAAGCAATGAGGATTTCTCTTATTGGTTGCAGTGCTCATACCGTCAGACATTGGATTCGGGCAATTCCAATCCGTTGTCATTGTCGCCGATGGGAGGTATTCGATTCAAAGGATTTCATATAGGATATGCATATCAGGTGGGATTAACAAGTTTCAACCGTCAGAACTACGGTTCGCATGAAGTGATGTTAGGCTACACATGGTGTGTGACGAAACATTTCTGTAGATAGGGATAATGAAAAAAAAGAAGTATATTTAGGTATAGGGGAAGCTTCTGATTTTTATCAGGAGTTTCCCTTGTATTGTTTTTATATATATAGAAAATAAATATAGGCAAGATATGAAAAACACGTTTTCTTTTATAAGAAGTTATGTTACCCTTATAGTGGCATGTTTCTTTGTAATAAATGTTAATGCTCAACCTTTGATCTCTGGAACGAACTTTGAGGTAAAAGGCGGAGGCGAAGACTATTATCGATCTCTTAATGAGGTGACGGGTTATTTAGGTTTTATCGTTCCTGTTATGAGAATGTCAGGCGATTTTGCTCTTGTTGATACAACTAATTCGAATCAGCTTTTGTCTCATTTTTTGTCAGAAAAAAGTACAGGATTAGCTAAAAAGAGATTTTATGGAATTAACAATAGCTCTATAAGGTTGGATTCTCTTCGTTTACTGGAAGATGATGGATGGGGACTTGTTGTGTCTGGAGGCTCAGATGGAATCCAGTATGCAGGAGCGACTATTATGACATTTTCTGTTGGTGGATTAAAACCTAATGGAAATTACAAAGTTGAAATTGAATATTGTGCTCCTACCAATGCAGATTATACAAACACCTCAAGTAAGTTAAATCAAAATGATAAAGCTACAACGAAGAGAAATAATAGTGAAGTGGGTGGATTGATGGGAAATGTGAATTGTAGTGCTTCTAATTATGAGGCTTCGACATTTGCTAAATTATCTACTTCAGGAAAATGTACGACGGGAACTATTTCGTATAAGGCAAACAATCAAACATCAGGTGCTATTGGAGCAGATGGTAATTTAAATCTTAAGATTGCTGTTAATTCAATATCTCCGCATTCTGCGATAAAAATAAAATCTATTAAGGTTTATGGTGAATTGGAAATTGGTGTTATGGGTGATGCAGAAGTATGTGCGGGTGGAGATGTGAGTATATTGACATTGACGAATACGTTTAATAATGTAAAATATCAATGGTATAAAAAGGAAGGATTCTCTTCTACTGCTATACCGGGAGCTACGAGTACTTCTTATACTCATGAATCAGGTGATACTCCTGGTACAAAAACTACATATTATTGTCAAATCACGACTCCAAATGGAGATAAAATCAATTCCAAAACTTTTGAAGTGACAGATATAGAATGTTGTTCTGATAAGAATGGACATCCGACATCGCAAAAATTGATTTGGATGGATGATTTCGGAACTTTTACTTCTGCTACAAATTATTGGGTATGGGATTATTCAGATATCTCTAATCCTAAAAAGGTTAGTTATACAAATGCTAAACAATGGCAAAGACCTGTTGTGGCTGGTGTTGAACCTCCACAAAATGCAACGTTTGCTGTTGTGAAAAATGGTGACTGTGACTGTCCTCCTACACATCCTGATGCGGAAAAAAATAAATTTTCAGAAGGATACTACACTATTGCAGGAAATGTTACAACGTATGATGGAGGTCCGAATGATATGGGTTGGGCAGGACGAATTGGTAATGGATTGAATGTTACAGGCCCTGCTCCAGATGGTAATGGATTGCCTTTTGCTCCTGATCATACGTATAAAGGTTCTGATTATGGAGGAATGATGTATTTAAATATTGGTGAGGCTCCAGGATCTATTATTTACAAACGAGAAATTGATGGTTTGTGTCAACGTCATATTACAGTTAAGTGTTATATTAATAATTTCTCAAGTGGTACTAATCCTGTTTCTGTGTTCGTTAGAATTACAGACTTAAATGATCCATCTAATGTTCAAAAATCAAAAACAGTGACTCGTTACGCTAATACTGCTGCTGGTTTGGGATGGGCTACAGTTGCCACTTCTATTGATTTGTCTGGTACAAGTTTGATGTTTGAAGTTGTTTCAGAAGTGGGTGGTAATGAAAAAGCATATCAAAGTGATCCTCAGCGAGGTGCTAATGTTGATGGTAATGACTTGATTATTGATGATATTATGATTTATGCATGCTCAGAACCAAGTGTAAACATGTTCTTTGATTTGGATTCTCATGCTAAAGACACTATTGATTGCGATGGAAGCAATGTGAAGTTGTTCATAGAAGAAACGAAGATGATTCAGACAAATATCGGTCCAGATGCTCGGTATTTGTATCAATATGCATTGTCTAAACCAGATGATATGAGTTCATGGGTAACTTTTGCAGGTCCAACAAAAGAGATTGAGTATAATGACATTGCAAAATTGATAGAAAAGTTACAATTGGAAAGTGGAGACAAAATTTACTTCCGTTGTGTATTAGGTGTTGAAGCAGTATTGGATCCTAAAGCATTGTTTAATCCAAATGAACCTTGTGGTAGTTATTCTGTTTCTGATCCTATCCTGATGAAGATTGATTGTCCAACTTGTACGAAACCAGTTGATGTAATTATTTCTCCGGATATGGTAGTAGATCCTTCAAGTCCATACAAGAGGGTTCAGTTGTGTGAAGGTGAACATACTGTTTTATCTACAAAGGAGATTAAAGCAGAAACAGGTTCGGATAAGAAGTTTGACATTCAATGGATTAAGGGAGATTTGAATTCTACATATATTTCAGAAACAATAGGAAATAAAGCTAAGGATTTAACAGTGGATTGGAAGGATGTAACGGAAGAGGGTGTTAAATACTATGTTAAAGTATTTGATGATGAATTCCCGACAGCACATTCATGTTATAAGTATGATAGCGTGTTAATCGTGGCTAATCCAACTCCGGTTCAATCGGATATTGTTGTTGATCCATTCTGTGAAAACTTTGCTGATTGGAAAATTAATTTCAATACAGCTATGTCTGTCGTTGATGTCTCTAAATATACAATACAATGGTATTCTGATGCGGATTGCAAAACACCTGCACATGAACCAGAGATGTCAAGTACGCCAGCAGGTTTGTATGATTACTATATTGAACTTGTAGATAAGAAGAGCTTGTGTTCGAGCAAGCCAGTGAAAGTTTCTTTCGATATAGAAGCTAATCCATCTCCATTGTCAGCTTCATTGGTTCAGTATTTGAAGTCACAAGAAACAATTCCTTCTGTCTTGGTACAACAACCAACTACTCTTTCTGGCGTTACGAGTGATGTGTTGTGGACGACCATTACAGAAACGCTACAGAGACCTTCTGCAGCTGATTCATTGGCAGCTGTTTCTGTTGATCCTACACCAACAATAAAGGATAAAGAGGGTACAGATGATGAAGTGTATTATACATGGGTTTATCAACGAGTTGAAATAGCTCCTAATGTATATTGCGCAAGTGAGATGATACCTGTTGAAATAGATATATTAGGTGCTCCTGCTCCAGATGTGACAAATGTATCTTATTGCGTGGATGATCCTACGGTGGAAGCTATTTCTAATAGAGCTGTTCAAGGTAGTAAGTCAGATCCACAAAAAACATATGAATTATTATTCTATGAATCAGAAACTTCGGTAACACCAATTTCTGAGACAACGATTCCAAGTGTTGCTAGCGCAGGAATTACAACTTATTATGTATCTCAAAGAGAAACAAATACAGTAAACGAAAGTAAACGTGTTCCATTTACTGTTGAGGTGTATGATGTAGCTGATTTATCTACAAAGAATAGCATCGATATGTGTAAAAATGATAAGGAATATTCTTTGACAGCGTTCCCAGGTACAACATCTACTTATGTGAAATCAGAAACCACGTTCTTCTGGGCTAATGAGGGTGAAGATATTACAACATCCACCAATACGGTTCCTCCAACACCTTCAACAGCAACTCCAGCTACTACTACAACTTATCAAGTTCAGCCTTATTATCAATTAAGTGCAACTCAAACTTGTAGAGGAAAAGCTCAAAGTATAGAAGTGAATGTTTATGGAACAGAAGCTCCAACACCTGCAACTATTCAGTATATTAAAGCGGATGCGGATGCAAGTAATGTATTCCCAGAACTGACAAGTAAACCTACATGGAGTCATGAATCAGGTTACCGTTATTATTATTCAGCAATTAGCGAGGATCAAACAAAACCTACTGCTAATTATCAATCAGGAGCAACATCTCCACAACCACAATATGATGTGAATTTCTTGAATGGAGGTACAAAAACTCTTTATGTTTGGGTATATCGTATTTCTGATGCTAACCCAATTGATTGTAGTAGTGATACAATAATGTTGACCATCAAGATCAGTGACGCCTTGCC
>JBGUIU010000011.1:0-5233 GCA_045113275.1 Paludibacteraceae bacterium | reverse complement strand
TAATCGAACCATACTGGAATTGAAACACGAAGTCCACGTAATCGCCAACCATGACGGCACCGCTTTTAATCGAACCATACTGGAATTGAAACATTGATTGATTTTTGCACATTTTCACTCATAATAACTTTTAATCGAACCATACTGGAATTGAAACTGCTCCTTTGTTACTCTTACTTTCAAAGACGAGTGCCTTTTAATCGAACCATACTGGAATTGAAACTAATTAAGTATAAGCTTTAAGAATGTGAGCTGATCGCTTTTAATCGAACCATACTGGAATTGAAACTTAATAACAGGCCCTACAAACGGCGTAATCGTTTTAACTTTTAATCGAACCATACTGGAATTGAAACCCGCAACAGTCACGCACCAACATATCATCCTTCTTCCTTTTAATCGAACCATACTGGAATTGAAACAAATTAGCAAGTGTTTGCCACATAGTATCTAATTCCTTTTAATCGAACCATACTGGAATTGAAACGAGAAGAACACAGAGGAGTCGATAGACCTTGCCCCTTTTAATCGAACCATACTGGAATTGAAACGCTATATAGATAACCTTTTTCACAAACTCGTCTCTGCTTTTAATCGAACCATACTGGAATTGAAACAGTCATAGTCTTCAAGACTGATATTATGTCTGAACCCTTTTAATCGAACCATACTGGAATTGAAACACACTTTTATTCTCTCTCTCAATTCTTGATTTTCCCTTTTAATCGAACCATACTGGAATTGAAACGGAGCAACTTGACGATATGCGTTGGAGTTATGAGACTTTTAATCGAACCATACTGGAATTGAAACATTATATAGTCGTTTGTTCGTGTCACTGCATACGGCTTTTAATCGAACCATACTGGAATTGAAACGACACAGCGAAAGCGCTAGGCACAACAACAGAAGCGCTTTTAATCGAACCATACTGGAATTGAAACACAGGAAGATAAAATTAATATCTAAAATCAAACCGGTTTTACTAAAGTTATATATCTTTGTTGAATTCACAAACTATATAAAATGAATATGAGGAAATTCTTACTACTAATTATTACACTAATGTCTTTTATGGCATCAAATGCACAAATGGATACAATAGTGTTCCTAAACGGGGGAAAAATAGGTTGTAACGTACTGAAACTTTCTCAAACTGAAATTGAATACTCATATGAGGGAGAATCTCTAGTGAACGTTGATTATAAATCGAAAGTCGAAAAAATCATTTTCAAAAATGGAAGAATACAAATATTACAACAGAAAAAAGAAGGCAATCCTGCACAATTCTGGGGAATTGATCTCGGAATAAATTACAAACTATTTGTCGAAAAATTGAAAGAGAAAGGTGCTAAAGTCCTTGAATACATCGATAACGACGAAGTAAAACTCGAAAGCCAATTTCTCGCATTCAAAAGCGCTGATATATATGTGCACTATAACAAGGATGGAAAAGTATATCTCGTTGATGTACAACAGAATCATGCAGGAAAGATGAGCAGTTTCAAGGAAATGAAAGTATTAATAGACACTCTAAATGCATCCTATAAACTCGTCTCAAGCGGCGCTAAACCATGGGCTATCGCATTCTATAGATGGCAATGGGAAGATGATAATCTTATAATTACACTAAATAGAGCCGGCGGATATACAAGACCTCACCTTAGATATCACGAAAAAAGCACTGCACTGAAAGAGGATGAGGAATAGATAATTTTTACAATCATATACCTATAACACATCATACACCCAATAACACAATGAAACATAATTTATTCACATATAGTCTCTTAGTACTTTTCTTTTCTTCCTTCCCCATCATTTCTTGTGCAATCAATACACAGACTACTTATTATATCTTCCACTCAAGCGGAATGGCACTCTCTTCCGTGGATGGGGTGCCCAATCTTCATACATTCGACGCTTCTCAAAGTCAAACCTTCGAATTTGTGCAGTCTGGCAACTATTATCTAATCAGAAACAAAAAAACGGGTACCAATGTGGCTAAGAAGGAGACATGGAACACGGAATTCACCTCCTCCACCGGCAATGTGGCTAAATTCACAATAGAGAGCAGTGGCGGCGACTTCGTCAAGTTCAAATGCGCAGACAATAATCTGTACTTGGGTACGGATGGTACGGCACCAGGCAGTAGCGTCTATTCCGACAAGAATGGTAAAGAGACTCTTCACTACTGGTTCCTACGTGAAGCCAACGGCAATCAACTGGTCACGGATGGTTTGCAAAGCATCATTGCTAAAGCTGAAAACAGACTAGCCTCCACCATAGAAGGGGACAAAGAGGGTCAGTTCTCCAGCGCCACACGCAAAAAACTGCAAGATGCCATAGATGATGCTGACATCATGCTGCAAAACGCATCCAATCAGCAAGAAATCATCTCGGCTACCCAAGCGCTAAACACAGCTCTCACCAACTACAACAACCAACGAAACCCTGCTTTTGTCCCTGGTGAGAAATATTACATCATGCATGCTAGTAACCGCTACCTCTCAAACGAAAATAATTCTATTCAGATTAAAAACCGTAAATTCACCACTGCCCAACAGTTTGTATTCGAGGCGGCAGGAAACAATACATACGCCATTAAAAACGTGGCTTCCAACTCCTACCTGAATGCCTCTGGCGAATACAACGTCAACCTAGCCAACTCATCCTCCAACAACACGGCTCGATTCAAAATCGATTATGCGCCAAACGAGGATCTGTATGTTCGCTTCCAATTCGCTTCCAATAGCAAATACCTAGGAACGGATGGCACTAGCGATGGCAAAGGGGTGTATAGCGACAAGGATGGTTCGGATGGAAAACATTACTGGCACCTGATTCGTGTGGATGGCGAACCTGAACAGCCTTACAAATCCTTTCACATCGGTAGCTCCGCACTTCGTCTTGGCATGAACTGGTATGACGAAGATGGCAATCATATCAATGCTCATGGTGGTTGTGTCCTCTATGAGAACGGTACCTACTACTGGTTTGGTGAGAACTATCGTCCCTCTCCCGTCAAAAGCAATGGTATCGTCTGCTACACATCAAAAGACTTATACAACTGGAAACTGGAGGGAATGGCTTATAAATGTCCGGAAGTCGCACTACGCAACGACTACCAAGACATGAACTACGGACGCACATTGGAACGTCCGAAAGTGATGTATTGTCCCAACACAGGCAAATATGTCATGTGGGTACACTGGGAAAATGGTTCGGGTTACGCCGCCTCCCGTGTGGCCATCTTATACAGCGATAAGATCACGGGACCTTACACGTTCCTTAAAACTATGCGTCCAAGGGGTGATGAGCAACCTTCAGGTTCGCGCGACCAAACACTCCTATTCGATCCCGACTACAATGCAGGCTACCATTTTGGTTCGGCAGAGGAGAACATGACCATGCACGGTACACTGCTGACAAAAGATTACCTGGATCTATCCAACACATGGGAACGCATATTTGTCCAAAAGCAGTATGAAGCGCCAGCCATCTTCAAATACCACAAACGCTTCGTGGCTATCACCTCAGGCTGTACGGGTTGGGATCCTAATCCTGCGCACTCCTCCTACTCTCAGTTGCCACTCAGCGGATGGAATGACAAAGGCAATCCATGCGTAGATAAAGATTACAACAAAAGTTACAATTCACAAAGCAACTACGTCTTTAAAGTGCCCAATAAATATGACGCTTATATCTTCATGGGAGACCGTTGGAAAGGCGGAGACTACTTTAGCGATGCTAACGTAGGTGAGTCATGGCACATCTGGCTACCGATTGATATGCGAACCGGCTACCCAATCATCCACTTCTATTCAGAATGGGACCTCTCCATCTTCGATAAAATCAATAGATATAGAAGGGTGGATCATTTTGAAGAAGGAAAGAGTTATCTGCTCTTATCTAAAAATGCCAATAAGATTCTATCCAACAAAGATGGAAAGATTATGTTGACTGAAGATGATGATGAGATCAACCTCTCCTTCCGTGTCACCACAACTGGCAACTATGCCATCTTAACCACGGCACAAGGAGAAGCACTGACGGCAGGTAGCGATGGTGTCTTCCTCTCCGACTCCACCGGACGAGAAGACCAACAGTGGAAAATCACATCTTCCAACACGAACGACGGTTATTACTACTTCCAACCAAGAAATAGCAGTTCGAAAGCACTGACCAATTTCAGTGCCTCACCAACCGCCAACGGAATAGCAGGCATCGGCAACTGGGAAAAGTTAGATGCGTGTCAGTTCGCCTTCTGCTTCGATTCGCAAAAATACAACTACGCACCTATCACTGACGAATCGGATGGTAGCTATCAAAAATGGATAGAGTCGAAGGGGTATGAACAAACCACGAATAACGATGAAATCCTCTTCTCCGACAAGGAGGCGCAAGAATTAGCCCTACTCATCTATGAAGAAGAGGAGCACATCACACTCCACTCCCTCAAAGATCAGGTGGTGACGATTTGTGATATGAACGGACGCATCGTGCAAACAATCCAGATGGACAAGGACGAAATACGCAACGTGTCACTCTCCCAAGGAGTCTATAGCATCAATGGATATAAATGGTTGAAGAAGTAAAAGAGGAACCTGGATTTTGAGATTTCGATAAAATGGAACTCATAGAGAATTTTCTCCTCTAATCTTTGGGCGATTCATCTCCCTGTTTGCCATTCATTATGCGCAAGGAGATTTACTATTTTATCATTTGCATTTTACTATTTTGGAGATATGAAACGGCTAATCTTCCTCTGTATGCTTTGTGCCACATAGGCACGGATGGTTACTTGCGCATACATCTTGAAAAATTATGGATAATTTATATATTTGCAATATGTTAAACGGTTATGGATAAAACACGTTTCAAATCCGTCCAAAGATGTGATTTAGAGAAGTGAAATATGATATTCGGAGGATGCTCCAAAAGACATAGCCTTTTCCCAAAAAATTATAAAAGTTATGTATTATGAGAAACCTTTTATTCTACATATTATCTATATTCATCTTGTTTCCCCATAATGGATTAGCACAGAAGCAAGGTGCAAGCCAAGAGACCAAAAGATTTGAAGTTCTCAGAGATTCCGGCTCTTTTAACTTCGCTATAGAAGAACTAATTAAAGATGAAAAGGTCATTCAGAAGTATTTTACAAACATTGACTATATAAAAAGAGCAGACAGGAACACATTGCTTCTAAAACAGAAAAACGCCATAAAAG
>JBGUIU010000010.1:0-34203 GCA_045113275.1 Paludibacteraceae bacterium | reverse complement strand
GCCTCTTTTTTTCTTTTCTCTTCAGCAATTCTTCGTTGCTCTTCTTGTTGCTTGAGCTTTTCTTGTCTTTTCTTCTCAGCTAATTCTTGCTCTTTTTTCTTCTCTTCCTCCGATTTGACGTTTTTCATTGTTACGGATTCTTCCAAGTCCTGTGTCTGATAAGCCTCATCACTTGGTTGCACAGCTTGGTCGGGTGTTGTCTCTGCTAATTGCTCGGCTATCTCGCTGGCTGGAGTCGGTTCAAAATAATCGTTTCCTCCATCATCAGACATACCGAACATTACCTCTAGGCCTTCTTCCTCTTGAGGAACTTCACGCCTGAGATAGGTATTTAGCAGTAGGATTAGAATTCCTAAGTGGAACAATACGGTTCCAATGGCTGCTATTATCTGAGCTTTTTTGTATTTGTCCATCTAATGCAAAAAAAATCATTTATCCATTGGTCTTGTTGCAATGACCAGTTTGAATTTATTTTTGTTCGCAATATTCAGCACTTTGACAACTTCTCCGTATGGAATTGATTCATCAGCATAAAGTGCTACGTACATTTCTGGCTCTTCGCTTTCAATCTGAAGAAGAAATGGTTCAATCTCATCAAATGAAACGGGTCTCTCGGTGTCTTTTCCAAATGCCACATAGTAATTTAACTCCTTGTCAATGGTGACACGGGTGAGTGGTTTGGCTGATGTCTGTTCTGAACTTTGTGGCAGCATCAGTTTGATGGCATTAGGGTGTACCACCGTGGATGTCAGCATAAAGAATATGAGGAGTAGGAATATGATGTCGGTCATTGACGACATGTTAAATCCAGCCTCTGCTTTATTTCTTCTCTTTAGTGCCATAGTATCATCCTTTCCTGAATTAGTTAGCTGGCTCGTTTAGAATATCCATGAATTCCAGCGTGCGAGCTTCCATGTTGTTTACAACTGTATCTACTTTCGATGTTAGATAATTGTAGGCAAAGAATGCAATGATACCTACAATCAATCCAGCCACTGTTGTCACCATGGCGGTATATATTCCGTCTGCCAAAGAGGTTACATCTACGTTATTACCGGCGTTGGCCATGTTGAAGAAGGCCTGAATCATACCTATAACGGTACCAAGGAATCCAATCATAGGACCACCTCCTGCAGTGGTTGCCAATAGGGACAGACCACGCTCCAGCTTACCTACTTCGATGTTACCTACATTCTCAACGGCTACCAACACATCATTCATTGGGCGTCCTAATCGCTCAATTCCTTTTTCAACCATTCTTGAATAAGGCGTATCTGTGTTTTTACATAATGTCAATGCGGCATCAATCTTTCCTTCATTGATGTAATCCTTGATCTTATTCATGAAGGAAGGGTCCTTGTAGCTTGCTTTTCGGATAACGATGAGACGCTCTATAAAAATATAGATTGCCATAATGCAAAGTAACAATAGAGGAATCATAATCCATCCTCCCTTCATTGCCATATCCATTAGGTTGAGGCTTGCAACTTCAGCCTCTGCTGCTTGTAATAGTACCATATTATAATTTTATTTTTCTACAAAAATAGTTTGTTATTTCTTTTTTACGATGATTTTCGCAATTTTTTTGTCATGAACTTACATTATCTAATAATCTTTTGTGTGATTTATAGATGTAAATCATGTCCCATCCTTTCCTTTTTGGTCTTGATGTAGTTAAAATTATATTTATTCGGTTGAATCTCAATTGGTATGTTCTCGACGATTTCCAAACCATAGCTTTCCAATCCAATTCGTTTGGTCGGATTGTTGGTCATCAGTTTCATCTTGGAGACTCCCAGCTCTCGAAGGATTTGCGCTCCCACGCCATAGTCTCGTTCGTCGGGTTGGAAGCCTAAGTGAACATTGGCATCTACCGTGTCATATCCGTTCTCCTGTAGTTTGTAGGCTTTGATTTTATTCATCAAACCAATGCCTCGTCCCTCTTGATTCATATATACCAGTACGCCTTTTCCTTCTGCCTCAATGCGTTTCATGGCTTCTTCTAGTTGCTCGCCGCACTCACAACGTAGGGATCCGAAGATGTCTCCTGTAGCGCAAGATGAGTGGACACGGACTATGATGGCTTCGTTTTTCTTCCATGTGCCTTTGGTGAGTGCCATGTGTTCTTGTCCGTTGGATTTCTGACGGAAAGGTGTGAGCATGAAATCACCATATTTAGTTGGCAGGTGAACGGTCTCTCCTTTTTCAACTAATGATTCGGTTTGTATTCTATAGGCAATCAGATCTTTGATTGTGATGATCTTTATGCCGAATTGTTTAGCTTTCTCAATGAGTTGTGGCATGCGCGCCATTGTGCCGTCTTCATTCATGATCTCGATAAGTGCAGCACAAGGGTGTAGTCCTGCCATTCGTGCAAGGTCAACCGCTGCCTCAGTGTGGCCTGCACGACGCAATACGCCTTTGTCTTGTGCATATAATGGATTGATGTGTCCAGGACGGCCAAATGTCTCTGCTGTCGATTTAGGGTCGGCAAGTGCTTTGATGGTAGCAGCTCTATCGTGAGTGGATACACCCGTGGTGCAGTCGGCCAATTTATCCACAGTGACCGTGAATGGGGTACCAAGCATGGAGGTGTTGTTGATGACTTGCTTCTCCAACTTCAACTCCTCGCATCTGGAAAGTGTGATTGGAACGCACAAGACACCACGTCCCTCTTTCAACATGAAATTTACTTTTTCTTCTGTGATCAATTCAGCAGAGGTAATGAAGTCACCTTCGTTTTCGCGATCTTCATCGTCAACTACGATGAGAAATTTACCTTGCTTAAAGTCTTCTATAGCATCTTCTATGCTATCTAGTTTATAATTGTTCATTAGAATGAGATTTTATAATTGAATTTTGTTTTGATTCTAGTTCTTGATTGTCATTTTTCTTTAAAATCTTCGACAGCAGTTTCTTTGCTTTTGTGACGAAAAGCAGGTTACTTAGATTAACGGTTCTGTCGGTTGCCGCCAGATAGGTGAGACTGATTCCTAACGGGAATAGAATGGATGAACTCAGCCATATTCCTTGCCATACTCGCCAAACACCTTCTCTGGCCATCTTGTAGCCGGTATTATCAATAATGTAATAGATGATAAATAATATGACAGAGATTACGACAGGCAAGCCTAATCCTCCTTTACGAATGATGGCTCCTAATGGTGCACCGATAAAGAAAAAGATAAGACAAGCAAAAGAGAGTGTGAACTTCCTATGTCGCTCAATGTCAAATCGGTGAATACGTCTGTCATTATTGTCTTTTACACTATGAATGAAAGGCATATCCATTTTATTGCGGCTTATCTGTTGCATAGCTCTTTGGATCATCTCAATCTGTATGTTGGTTGGATGCACCTTCAATAGTTTCTCCAAGTTATATCGTCGGTAAGTCGATATGGTATCGGTCAGATAGATAGTTGAGATATTGAGCAATCCTCTCTCGAAATATTGTTTCTGATAGAGGTCGTAATAAGAGTGTGTGATACTATCAGAGTGATGATGCATGGAATCGATTGCCTGGGTCAAAGCATCGAGGTCTTTGCCCATATATCGGTTGGACATGATTGACTCATCCACCTTGTTGAAGTTGGCATCAAATTCAATAAGGAGTTGTTTGTATGAGTAGGTTTCCCGACGATAGGGAACGTTTTTATTCGTAGAGCTTTGATTTTTCAGATTCTCGAATGATTCTCCAGAGTAGAGGGAGAGAAGCAAGCTTTGTTTATCACTGGCTGTTTGTAGTTTTCCTGAGTCAGCCGCCAGCACTACCGAGTTGTCAAATCCTTTTGTGAAATCATATATCATGATGTTTCTCAGGACTTTGGTCTTCTTATCTTTCTCGCGTACGTAGATGTGATAACCATTGATTCCTTGATAGAATGAACCTTCCGGGATTTCCACTTCAGGGGATTTTTGTCTCATGGAGAACAGCAATGTCCAGAGTTTAGTCTGTATTTTTGGCATTGCCACGTTGGAATAGAAAAAGGCTCCTACACAAATAATCGATATGAAGATGATGTATGGCTTCATGATTCGGAAGAGGGAGATACCTGCTGCTTTCATGGCGAGCAATTCCAATCTTTCTCCCAAATTTCCAAAGGTAATCAGCGAAGAGAGTAGGATAGCGAGGGGCAGTGCCATGGAGAATAATGATAGCGCTGCATAAAAGAAGAATTCGGCTAATACGGAGATTTCCAAGCCTTTACCGACCATTTCATCTACGTATCTCCACAAAAACTGCATTAAGACAACGAACAAGCAAACAAGGAACGTCGCCAGGAATGTACCAAGGTAACTTTTAATTAAGTAGGAGTATAATTTTTTGATATGCATTACATATTCTATAAAAACTGGCACAAAGTTAATGAATTTACTTTGTTCTACCTACATCCCAAGTGCTTTTTGCAATTTTTCGATCTGACTATTCCACCAACTGGTTAAATCTTCCATGTCGTCAGAAGATTCGCAAAAGTCTGTTATTGTGAGTGTTATGTCTTCTGAGATCTCAGATACGCTGATTCTCATCTCAAAGTAGGAACGTCCATCATCTTCATCATCCCAACGGAATCTAACATGACTATTTATTTTGCTTAGAAGCATTTGTGCACTTTGACAACTTCTTCCCCAATAAAATGTGAAAATGTTCTCTTTCTCTTCAACTCTATCGGCAAACCAGCAAGTTAAGCCGTCTGCCGTACTCAATGCATTCCACAATACATTCTGTGAAATCTTCCCTAATACATATTCTAATTGAAAAATATCTTTCATTGGCATATATATTTGTGGTTATCTATTTCTTGTTTGTTCTGAACCCTGATTTATTTAGTTTGCAAAATAAGAAAAAAAAACGTAATTCGCTAATAATTGTATTAGAAATTCTTGTATTTTTCATTCTTATTGGCACGAATGGCTATACATTCCATTTCAATCAGCCAAGTGGGACGGCAGACTGGTGCCAGTACGAAAGTTTTAGTGCATGTTTTAAATGCGGATTCGTCAAATATCTTTTTTACGGTTTGATAATCAGCTATGTCTCTTAGATAAATGATGCATATTGCGATGTCTGATACTTCAGCTTCTCCTTCATGGAGCAGTGCTTCCACATTCTCCATCATTCGACGGGTCTGTTTTTGAATGTCTCCGACATACATCACTTCCCCTTTGTTGTTGATGCTAGCGGTTCCTGAGATGTATAGATGATCACGGTCGCCATACATGATTTTTACGCCACGTTCGAAGGTGACACCATATTCGTAGGTCGGATTAAGGTGTTCTTTGGCATATAGGTACCGTTGTTGCCCTTTTTGCAATCCTTTTATGGCGTAGGCATCCAGTAGGACGTAGGAAGAAGGATGGACGGTCCGTCCTTCGATTCCTGTGCTGGCGATGTAATGAGTATCTTGTGTGAGCCCTATTGACTCAAAGTTCTCTTTTCTTCCTTTTACAACACCTTGGTAGTTGACATCCACGTTTTGCACGAAGAACCAGGTTCTTATGCAGTTGTCTGCAAACTGAATCCCTACGTTTGTTAGGTCATCCTCGTAGGTTTCGAGAAGACGATGGGTTTGAGATGCAGAGTCACCTTCAGTTACGCTTCTGTTGGCTGTCCAATAGTGTGTGTATCCATTGTTGTGAAAAGAGTGAAAAACTCCGTCAGAAACGATGTTTTGTCCGATTATATCGTAACACCACATGGATACTTTTGTGTGATAAGCTAACGGTGGTTGTTGCACGATGCTGATGGCACAGTTGGCAAAATCTTTGCTTTGGATGAAAGAGGCTTGATTAGCTATATCGGAAACAAAAAAGCGAATGAACAAAGTGCTGTTGGTGCTTTTCTTCTCAGTACACCAAGAGGAATAAGCAGCTTTGAGTCGGTTGAGCTGTTCTTCAAAAGAATCTGACTCATGACCATTGTCTTGAACAACGGTGAAAATAGAGTGGACTTCTATGACCTTGTCATTGTCGATAGCAAATAAATTGCTTTGTCTGATCGTATGAGAAGGTTCGTATTTTGTTTCTTGTGTGTACATAGTCTATTTAATTGAATTGCAAAGTTACGAATTTTAATTGTATTGACAAGTTGCTTGTTGAAATCTCAATGAGAAGGAAGAATACAAAGAATCATACGATTAGGACTTTGTGAGATAATTGTTTTTCTTGTAAGGATAACTATGGTCTATGGAAGTTTTTTATTATCTTTGGCAAATAATTCAACCTGTATCTTGTTTTAGGTCAATATGCGAAAAATCAACGAACCGACAAAAAGAGACTGTGATTGAAATTCTATTTGATAAATCTATTTTGTAACAAAAACAAATTGTACATAGTATGGACATTCATAAGATTCAAGCATACAAAACTGTCTTTGACGGTATTGCCAAAGTGGTGAAGAATGATGATAGGCAATTAACGAAAAGAACACATCGTATTGTTCAAGATTTCATGTTTACCCGTTATGCTTGTTATTTGATTGCGCAAAGATTTAATGATCTAAATAATTAAACGTTAATGTAGTATTTTACTTTGTGGGAGATATAACTCTTCCACGGGTTTTGGAAAAATTTATTTGTTATGAACACTTCTTATCGTCCGCGCAATCCCGGACATGATTATTACGGCAAGGGTGTCTATCTCATCACATTGGTGGTGAGAGGAAGGGAACCATTGCTTGCCTCGTTCACAGCTGAGAATAGCTGTGAAAAACTTGTTTTGACAGCCCTTGGGGAGGTGCTGCATCAGTTTTGGAACCAGACCGCTGAGCGGCAAGCGGCGCATGGCAATCGTGTGGTGACCCATGCCTGCGTATGCATGCCCGACCATTTCCATGGGGTGATTGAGGTGCTGGAACCTATGGAGTGGAATTTGGGGGATATTATGCAAGCGTTTAAGGCGGCTTGCACTAGTAGGTGGAGAAAGATGAATGGGGTTGAGAATCGCCCGATATTGGTCGATTCTAAGGCGTATCCTGATTGGTTGCGAAAAAAAGCCCTAATTCACCGCGATGAGAATACACTTGTTAATAGCCTCTCCAAAAAACAGCGGCAGCAATACTACGCCCTAGTGGGCCGAGAGCACCGCCCGCTATTCGATGACAACTATGATGATACGGTTTGTATTGATGAGCGGCATCGAGAGGCGATGATTGCTTATGTACAGGACAACCCTCGTCGTGCGCTTTTGCGCCGTGCGATGCCGGATGTGATGAAGCGATGCCTTCATGTGGAGTTGGCGGGGCGTAGCTATGGGGCATTTGGCAACCTCTTCTTGTTGCGATGGGCCCAAAGGATACAGGTGCAGTGCCATCGCAAACACCCGACGACTGGACAACCATACGAAGAGACGGATGATTACGCCCGCCAGCACGACCGATGGGTGACCGCCATCCTTGAGGGCTCTACGGTGATTGTGACGCCGGGCATCTCGCGCGGAGAACAGCTGATGAAGAATGAGTGCATAGAAAAGGGGTATCCACTCATTCACATACAGAAAGAACCCATCACGCCTTATTGGAAACCCGAGCGACAACGGTTCGATGCCTGTGCGACCGGCAACCTCCTCATCCTAGCGCCTTGGGGACTAGACCAGATGTCGGCTGTGAACGGTGTCCCCTCCAGTAGTGATTATGGTTGTTTCCATAACATGAACCGCCTCGCTGCCGAAATCTGTTCGTTTAAGGGGAGGGCTAAGATTATTAGGAGGTGAGGTATATGGTGGAAAATTGACACTTGTTGCGGGGCTGAAATTATGGGTCTTGGCAACAAACCCTCACAATCCTTTGCATTCCATAATTTTTCTTATTACTTTTACTAACACAAAAACAAAACACAAACATGACGTTACCTCAAAACCCTTATCTCCCCATCTCCTCTCTTGCAGGAATCTTCGGTAACACCACTGCCACGTATAAGTTTTATTGGTTTGTGGCGCTGATGGATATTGTGGTGAAAGAGCGAAAGACAAGGATTTCTTTTTGGGAAATCATTGCTGGAATGGTGGCTGAGTCATGGTATCCTATCCATTACTTCAAGCTATCATTTGGCAAGTCTGACTCGTTGTTCACTAAATCTTTGGAAATACAAAAAGAACTTCAGATATCAATTGATTCATAAATACCATCGTTGTTATGACCAAGAAGGTTATATAAAATAGTAAAAAGTATTGCTCTCTTTTAAAAGGATATTATTGCTGATTATGCAATACGCACCTATTCTATCTTGCAAAAACCCGCTAATTTTTGTGGAGGAATTTCTCCCCTTAAATCCTATTTCCCCTCATTCAGCATCGGATTATACATCATGATGGCGTTGTTCTCTGCGACTAGTTCTTCTGTCACTTCGCCGGTTTTGCGATTGGTGATACGCTTTAAGATACGGTTGTGACGGGTGTAGCCGCCCCACCATTGGACCTCAAATCGATGGTCGGTTTCAATGATCTCGTATTGGAAGTCGGAGGCTTTGTCGCCACTCAGTGAGCCATGTAGATATTCATCATCGAGCCAAAGATTCAACTTAAAGGTGATGTCGGTGTTGTTCTCCAATTGTAAATCAATATAGTTGTAGGCGAGTGTGGCTCCGCAAGCAAAGGGAATGGTACGGTTGACATCCGGGAACACATCGAAACTGTGTCGCCAACGCTCCTTGATTGTGAGGGGTGTATGCAATGCCATCCAATAGATAAGATTTCCGAGCTGACAGAGTCCTCCGCCAATGCCGGTAGCCACCTTCCCATTGTGTATCATCATCCCTGTCTTGTACCCCTTTCGCTTGGTAGGCCTTCCTACCATACGCCAGATTGAAAAGGTCTCGCCTGGACGTATCACCACCCCGTCGATCTTGGCAATAGCAAGTCTTAGATTCGTAATCTTGTTGTATTGCAGATACATATCCACATCTTTCAACTTGCGTAGAAGTGTTGACTTATGGTCTATCCATTTATTTGGAAACTTGACATTGTGGTCTATCTTAGAAAACTTCGTGCCCGAGAAGTGCCATTTCAAAAATCGCTTTGCTATATAAAACTCACGTCCGATTTTTCTTCTTAGCGGACTTCGTTCAATCGGTTTCTCTACTTGGTGTATCATATTGCTACGGATTTAATGAAACAAATATAGAAGAAAAAATTGTAGCAAGAAGCGAAACGGATTGTTATTTATATAAAAAGAGGGCATATCATTTTTGATACACCCTCCTTCCCAGGAATCATTCAATTATTATTAAAATAGAACGCATAGCGATTCTTAGTATGTATGAACCTGGGGAACATGAACTAACATCTAGTTGGATCGTGTTTTTCCCGGTATTAAGAGTTATTTCTTTGTTTATGATTATTCTGCCCGTAAGATCGGATATTGTTAATAATTGAGTTGAGGCAGAGGTGCTCCACAGATCTATGTATACTTCATTTTTACATGGATTTGGATAAACGGTTAGTAACTTATTTGTTGTGGCAGTTTCGTATGCCAGGGTGCCTTCTTTGTTTATATCCATCAGATAGTAGCATGCATTTCGAATTATGGAGAGTCCGTCGTTGGTGATGTTCGCATAAGAATTGCTATTGACACCTATCTGAATATAGTCCTGTGTCAGTTTTGTACCTGCTACGCTTGCACCGGCTTTTATTTCAAGAATTGAGACTTGATCTTCACCTTTTATTGAAGCTATGGTTGAGATTGATCCAGTGGCATCGGTAAATGATTCAGGGTTCATGTAGGTCAATCCTTTTCCATTGACAGCGTCAAACATCTGAATGTCGTTGCTTCCATTCGGGAAGTCTATGTCGCTAAACATCGGATGACTTTTCATATTCTCTGCTACTGTTATGGTAGTGGCTGTGGTGTTGTCTCCATATCCCTCTTTGGCCCAGTTCCATGCTCCTGTAGCTGTCTTGTAGGCATGAACCTTCATGCTGAGCATAGGTTTGTCTATGCCTTTGAGACTGGTCATGATAGGAGCAGTGGAAGGGGTCACCTCGCTAATCAGTACCATATCGAAGAGAGATAAATCTACATTTTCGATGTCTGCATTGATTTTACGTACATACAATTGGTCTGATTCTTCGAGCATAAGGAGAATCTTGTCATTTGGGTAATTGACATTCGTTGAGTCTGTCACGTACGCAATTCGTTTGAGTGATCCGTTGATTTGTTTTATTGTGATTTGATATGATATTGCCTCGTCGTCCCCTTTTGTTTTGATAGAGATTGTGCCTTCTTCGGTTGTTGAACCAGAGATAGTCAGTTTATTGCCATCCATTTTAGTGGAGAGACCATTCAGAAGGTTTGTCACGTCTATACCTGTAGCTGTTCCGCCAAAAGTGAAGGATATGTTTTGGATAGCTTCATTAGGCAATAACTCTTGAATAAGAGAACCTTCAAAGGAGAGTGTTGGGCCATTTTGAGATGGAGGGGTAGTCTCGTGTCCTGGAGTGTAGATATCTGGTTGGGCGATATTATCGACACCGTCACCGATGTAAAATCCGAGATGAGGAGGTTGGTTATAGGAGGTGTTTTGCCAAGCGACTCCGCAACGATAAACGGGGTCGTGCATAAGTGTGAAGAGACGATATTTAGACTCAATGGTGGTGGTATAGATATAAATCTTGTCACCATCATGGAAAATGACTTCTTCGCGCCAATCTCCGAGGATATCAGCAGAGAGGCAAGGGTTGTTTTTTGTACCGTTGCAGGCATTACCCTTGAATGTAATAAGTCGGTTGGTGCCATTACCGTTCCATTTGTCACACTTTGTACCATCGAGTAATTCATCTTGCAGATCACCATCCCAGTAGATACGGAAATTAACGCTTGGCTTTGTCGTGGAGATACTTTTTCCTTTACAGTCAAAAACATTGGCGTCAGATGAACTCCACATCTCAAATCCTCTGTGTTTACCATCTATATCGGCGGCCATACCACGTCCGTTATCTGTTCCAGTTTTCTTTCCGAAGATTACTTTTCCTGTTTTCAAGTCTCTAAGTTCGTATCCGTAGGCAGAACCTTTGTCTTCATGTACGAACCAACCTTCTAGTCCAGCTCGGTCTGGATCCATGTCAGAGACGTGCATCGCATCTCCATGTCCATATCCTGTTCTATAGTAGGTTTTACCGTCATCGTCTATACAGGCAGAACCATAGATGATTTCGTCTTTGCCGTCCCCATCCACATCTGCCACTGAGACATTATGATTTCCTTCACCATATGCTCCTTGTCCCTTTTGGTCGGAGTTATGATACCAACGGAGTACAAGTTTCTTGTTCTTGAAATCGTAGGCTGCAAGGGTTGACCTTGTATAGTAACCGCGACACATCACTACGCTAGGATGAACCCCGTCAAGGTAGGCGGTACAGGCGTTGAAGCGATCCACACGGTTGCCATAACTATCCCCCCATGAAGATACATTACCTCTGCCCGGCAGATATTCTACAGTATGAATCTCAGCACCTGTGGCACCGTCAAAGATTGAGAGGTATTCAGGACCGCTTAACACATATCCGCTTCCGTTTCTATAATCAGCATTTGGATTATCATTGCCTAGGATAACGTTTTTCCCTTTCCCGTCTTTTGTTCCAGGAGCTGTTTTACAAACCAGTTCGCACTTTCCATCACCATCATAGTCGTACACTTGAAACTGTGTGTAGTGAGCTCCCGATCGAATATTGATTCCGAGGTTAATTCTCCAGAGAAATGTTCCGTCTAATTTGTAACAATCAATGAGTGTGTTATCCGTCTTCCCATCCTGCGAATTATCTTTTGCATTGTCAGGATACCATTTTACAAAGAGTTCGTATTGACCGTCTCCATCCACATCGCCCACGCTCATGTCATTGGCAGCATAGTTGTTCCCTGGACGTTTCAACGTCAGTGTTTTATATTGTTGGTCCCATGGAATCACAGGGGAGGAGGCATCAATCTCCTTTCCCCCGACAACAGTTTTGATTACGTAGTTGGAATTTACTGTACCTTTGGTATCTATGTAGTTCGTCTTGGTTGTAATAGGGGTCTCATTGACTTTAGTTCCGTCTCGGTAGATGTTAAATCCTGCAGATTTTTCATCGGTACCTAGAAATCGCCAGCTGACATAGACTCCGTTATTCACTTTTACTGCTACTACGCCGCGGTCTAGGTGTTCCATCTGTCTAGTGGCGGCGGATATACTTAAGGAACTGGTGAAAAAAAGTATAAGAAGCAAGTTCCTCGTAATAGTAATAATTCGTGTATTCATAATGTATAAATTTAAAATTATTTTTTAATCCAGTTTAGATGTGAATGATACATCGATTCATTCTTGGTTGCGAATTTGGTACGGATTTCACAAATGGATAGAGAAAATAATTTCATAAATGTGGAAAAAGAGTTCAATCTTAGTGTATGTTGTGATAATGCGCTGATTTTTAGCATAATATATTTATCGGTTAGATGTGATTATAGTTTAGAAGGAGAGATGCCGAATGTCTCTTTGAACTTTTTACTAAAGTATTGGGGATCATTAAATCCTACACGGTAAGCTACTTCGCTCACGTTTGCTTGTTGTTTTTCGAGAAGTTTTTTTGCTTCGCTCAGGCGATAATCTGAAAGAATCTCCATAGGGGTTTTGTCAGTAAGTGATTTTAGACGACGGAATAGCGTAGATTTACTCATGCCAAGCAAACGAGCGATCTCTTCGAATGAGAGATCCGGGTTACTATAGTTTTCTTTGATTATGTTAAGCAATTGTTTGAGTAATGGATTGGGTTCCGTTGAGTTGGATATGTTGTCGCTTTGGCTTTCAATCATGAATTGTATCTGTTGTTTTTTTATAGCCGTTAGGAAGTTACATATCTTTATGATGAGTTCTTGGTCATCGAATGGTTTTGTGATGTAGTCTATTGCACCGCTGGAAAGACCACACAGACGCATATCATCGTTGTTGTTGGCAGAGATAAAGAGTAAAGGAATGTGAGATGTGAGTCTATTGGTGCGCATCTGTTCATACATCTCTAGTCCGTCCATTTGAGGCATGTCGATATCGCTGATGGTGAGGTCTGGCATTACATCCTTAGCTTTCTCAAGACCTTCTAGTCCATCCGATGCAAGGTGGACGGAAACGTAGGGTTCAAGTGTTTTTTTCAGATGGAGTAGGAGTAGAGGATCATCATCCACGATGAGGATAGATTTATCTTTTAAAAGAGTTGTGTCGATGTTGATGTTATTTTCCCCCTTTGTTTTACGTTGTGTGTCTGATTCTTGTTGAGGAAGAATTGTGTCGGACAGTGGTAGAGAGAAGATGAGTGATGTTCCCTGTCCGAGTTGGCTATTTATCTGTAGAGAGCCGTTGTTTTTTTCTACAAATTCTTTGATAATTTTAAATCCCAGTCCGTGTCCAGTCTCGTTTTGAGTGCCATTGGTACTTTTGAGCGTTCCAGCGATGAGTTGGTCTAGTTGTTCTTGACTCATTCCCCTTCCAGAATCTTTTATTTCCACCCATGTCTCGTGATTCTTTTCAGAAAGATTGATGTGGATCAGTTGTCCTGGCAAAGAGAATTTTATTGCGTTGGAAAGGATATTTTTGATGATGGTGGAGACCATCCGAGCATCTGCGATGGAAAGATGAGAGAGTTGATGATTTATAACTATTTCGATTTGTTTTTTCAATGCCATGTTGTTTAACAGAGAGGTCACTTCCTGAACAATCTCAAGGACATTGATTTCGCGAATGAGTATTTCAGGTTCTTGTTCTTTGTTAGTTGCCCAATTGAGTAGATTTATCATCTCATGTTGCAGCGAGAGAGCCGACTGATACACACTAGAAAGCATGTTTCCCTCGGTATCTTGTTTTTTTCGTTTCCGTTTAATTATATCATCCAGAGTACATACAATGGCGAACATTGGATTTTTTAAATCGTGTGCCACAATTGATATGAGTCGATCCTTATCTTTTAAGGTATGGAGTAATATTTCATTTTGTTCAGCTATTTCCTTTTTTTGTTCCTGCAGTGATTGGTTGGCATTTTTAAGTTCGACGGTGCGTTCCTTTACCATCTTCTCCAGTATTTTCTTCTGTTTGTTTATGTTCCTGAATCTAATATAAATGAAGAGTGCAATGAGACTTATGAAGAGTAATGCACAGATGATTGAGAACCACCAGGAGAACCACCATGGAGGCGTGACAGTTATGTCTAGTGTAAGTGTTTTATTGACGGGTATATGATTCTTTTTGAATTGAATTTCGATGGTATAATCTCCTGCAGAAAGATGGTTGATAGCTATCTCTCTGTTGTGTTCGAGGGATGTCCATTCTTCATCTAATGGCACGATGCGGTATTGAGAGAGGTAGCTCTCTTGATTGGAGAAGTCTATTATGTTGAATGATAGTTTGATGTTTGTTTGAGCGTGGGACAGCACAAGGTGATTTGTGTTGTGAAGGGGTAAGGGAAGTGTATTGGTACCAGGTTTTACCTTTTCTCCTTGAATGTGTAGTTCATCCCAAAGGATGGTGGGGTCGGTGAAATCGTCGGATTGATGGTTTTGAATGCAAATAAAGCCATCATTATTGCCGAAATAGATTTTATGGTCAGCGGATATATAAGAAGCACATGCAGTAAAGAAGTCTCTATCTTTTATCTCTATGCGTTGCTGTTCATATTCCTGTTTTTCGTATTGAATGGAAAGAATGCCGTTTGAACCACTTGTCCAGATGGTTCCGTCTGAGGTTATGTCAATAGATTTGTAAGATCCTGTAGGAATGAAGTCGAGGAAGTCGTGTTTCTTTCCATCGGCACTAAAATGTATGATTCCTTTGTTAGATGCGACGAAGAAATCACCCTTGGCATTATGAGCACCCGCATACATTTGTAGGGGATTATGCGAAGGGACGTTGTCTATGTCAGGGAAGAGGGGTTCCATTCGATCTCCGTGAGACATCCATATGGTTCGGGAGGAGATAATCCAAATAGAACCATTAGGTGCCTGCTTCACTTGGTTGATCCATAGGTCTGGATGAGAATCCATCAGTTGTTGATTTTCAAGCGGTATTCTTTTCCATGAACCGTTGCAAGAGCCTTGGTAGATACCATCTCCAGCCGTACATGCCCATAGTCGTTGCTTGTTGTCAACAAGAAGATTCTTGATCGTGTTGGAAGGCTTGTTAAGATTTGGATATGTTTCTCGATGGATTGCATAGGTAACAGGGTCTAGATAAATGATCTCTCCACCCCAGAATGAGCATGCAATTCCCAAGTGAGTCTGTTGCATGGAAAGAATATTATTGCAGGGCAGTCCGTCGGCTATTGTGATGTGTTTTTTGATGAGGTAGGAAGAGTCCAACACGAAGATGCCTTGCCCGTCCGTTCCAAAAAACAGATCACCATTTGATGTTTCACAGAAGGCGCTGCCACACATCTTGTTCAGACCAATATCAGAGGAAGATAGGTTTCCTATAGATGACACTTTACGGATTTTGAATAGGCCAGAACTTTGTGTTCCAATCCAGATGTTACCTTGCCTATCTTTGGTGAGCGCAGTAATCTTCTCTGTTTCATTTTGGTAGATTACGGGAGGTGTTATCTTGTTGAAGTTGAAATTTTCATTGGAAAGGGTGATGTTCCAAAGTCCGGAGCCAGATGTGCCTATCCAAATCGTTCCGTCAGAGTCAACCATTACTTCGGATATACCTTTGAAAGGTGTATTGATTTTATCTATGTTGATGAGTTTCCCTTTGTTGGAAAGTGTTACCATCCAGGTTGATCCTATGGACGAGCAGAGTAACCATTTTTCTTCAGACAGAGCAACAATGTTGTTTACCATCTGACCGAGGTTTTTAAGACAAGCTAGATCCTCATCTACTTGTCCATCACCATTCATCACGGTCACACCGTTAAAGGTGCCGATCCAGTATCTGCCATATTTATCTTTGATAGCTTCGAGAGTATGGCTCTCGTTCATGACAGGAAGGATCTGTGCATAACGGTTGGTTGTTTTATTTAGAGCATAGATTCCTTTTGAAGTGGTGATGATGGATTCTCCTTCTGAGAGACAGAAACCAGTTATGTCATCATATAGGATTGAATCTCCAATAGGAATCGCATTGAAGACATCTTTGTCTTTGTTATAGTATGTTATGGTTCCTTTGGATCCAGCAAAGGCTACATCTCCTTTTTCTATGAGAAAGGTATGATAGATGTCATTCCGTTGCATGGAGGGGTAGTCTTCTTGTAAGAAGTTTGTGAATCGTTGTCCATCAAATCGGCTTATTCCATAATGGGTGCCGATCCAAATGAATCCGTCGGTGTCTTGTACTATATCATGAACATGGTTGTTGCAGAGACCATTCTCGCTTGTATAACGTGTGTATAGGTAAGCCTCGCTCCATCCTGATTGTATATGAAGCAATACTGTTACGATGATGTACGTTAGCAGGGCTTTGAGTCTCATATTCTGCAATTTAAATTCGTGATGTAAAGATAGATTTTTTTATTGAAAGAGAAAATAAATCAAAAACAAAGAGGTCTGTTTCTCTGTTGTGAAAAAATCTTTATATTTGCTATTGGCAAAAAAACTTGATATGGTTTTATGGGATTTTCAATCAAATAAAAAAAGACAGATAGCATGAAGAAATTTTCAGAAATGACGGACGAGGAGTTGATTCAGTATTTCGTTGAAAGAAGACGCAATGGTATCTCGTCGAGCGATCTGATCAGTTCACTCAGTAGGTTAGAGGTCACTTCTTCTCAAAAGAAAATGGTTATTGAGAGCTTGGAGAAAGAGGATGAAAGGATTAATATAGAAGACGAAAAAGACGGACGGAAAGCAAAGAAGATCCAGTCGCTGATGTGTATTGTCGGTGGGGTAGCGCTTCTCTTTATTGGGATAAGAATGTTTATCATCACAACAACGCAGGCAGAGCGGGTTTATGGACTTAACATTGCTTTGTTTGGTGCCGGAGTGGCCCTCCTGGGAATCGGCATTGGAGGATTGATCTCTTCTTTTAGGAAGTAGGTTAGTCAGATTTCTCTACTATTTTTGTTGTAGGTGGGTTCTATAAATTCATTTCGTGTAATTTTTGATTCAGTTCGATTTTCTATTTGTTTTTGTTTATTCGGTGGATTTATAGGTCTTATGAGTTATTTTCACTAATTTATTGGAGCCATCATACGTATATGTACGAGTCTGTTTGATTATCATGTTTCCTTTAGTTTCTGTTAGAATGTCTTTTGTTCTCCGTCCGTCTTGATCGAATTTTTCCTGTCTTTTCGCCACCTCTACGCCTTCTTTGATGGCCGTTGTTTCGACCTCTTTACATTTCATATCCTGCCAGTAATAATGCTTGTAATGATAAACGGTGGTACCTTCGTCTGCTGAGTAAAATATGGTTTCATATATGTCATCATATATTTCAAGTTTGTTTTCTGTTTTTTTCCTCCGTAATTTGCATCGTGTTTTCCATCGTTTTACTAGTACTCCGTCTTTGTAATAGCATTCTATGCTTTCAGACATATTGTCATATTTATTGCGCTCAAATTTGTGTTTTTCATTCACGATAGAGACAGAATCTGGTGAATAAATGAATGTGATTCGCTCGGCCCAATACAGCCATGAATCATATTTGTATTGAATAGTAGAATACAACGTTGTATCTTTTGTATCGTTTATGTGATATTGCTCTGTTTCTATTATAACCTTATGCCCTGCTTTATTGGCATAGGTGTATAGAAATAATTTGTCGAAAGAATCGTTTCCTCCAGTTGTTTTCACTGCTATTGTATCGCCGTCAGAATCATATTGGTATGTTGTTGTTTCTGTGGATTTGAATCGACTGCTTGTTCGTTCCATTGCGATTTTACGTTTGAGTGAATCGTATATGAACGAGTCTTTTGTCCAGGATGTTGTATCCTTATCCGTCTCTTTTACTAAAATGGCTGTCAGTTGACCTTCCTCGTTGTAGATGTACTCTTCTTCATATATTATTTGAGGCGTATTGCCACAGTGTGAGAATATGAAAGTAAGCCCTAAAAGTGAAAGTAATTTTATGAAATCCATCTGATAACATGATTATTATGAGAGATGAACACGGTCTTTGTTTTTGTCGATGAAGTCTTTCCAACTGTTACATTTCTTAGTTTTGAGTGGATGGCTGGTTTCGTAGTGATGACAAAGAGCTACACCTAAGGCATCGGTGGCATCCAGTTTGGTTTCCAGATCCTCTTTAGGTATTTTCAATATATTTTGCAACATGGCGGCCACTTGTTCCTTTGAGGCTGCACCATTGCCAGTGATTGCCTGTTTTATTTTCAGAGGAGCATATTCTGCGATAGGGAGGTCGCGTTGGAGGGCGGCAGCAATGGCCACGCCTTGTGCTCGACCTAGTTTCAACATTGATTGCACGTTCTTGCCAAAAAACTGCGCTTCGATCGCAAATTCATCGGGGAGATACTGTTCGATGAGTTCAATGGTTTTGTTGTATATGGATTTTAGTTTCAGATAGATATCGCCCGTCTTTCGTATGTCTAATATTCCCATGGCGAGGTAGGTCACCTTCTTTCCGACTACTTGAATCACACCATAGCCCATCACGTTGGTGCCGGGGTCGATACCTAAGATAATCTTCTCTGTTGCTGTTTTTTCCATATTGTTTTTATAGTTCACATCCTTTCAGGTAGGTGGAAAACGATAGGACACTTTCACCGAAGGTGGAGGCGAGATCCTTTTCCAACGACTCTAAGTATGTTTTCTTGAATTCGTTCATTTTTGATATGTTATCAGCTAGAATCTGCAGAGAATAGGAGATACCGTCCGATTCACCTGTGAGTACTTTGAACAGACGAGGGTCGGATACGAGTCCGCTTTCTTTTGCTTTTGGGACATAGACTGCTGACAGCCAGTAGAGAAATCTTTTTTCTACAGCGGGTGAAACTAAATATGTGGTGTTGAATAGTATCATGATGCATAATTCACGTCGGTAAAATTACAAATTATTTCGAAAACATAACGTGATTCATATACTAAAATGGTCTATTTATTTTCTGCACATCCCTTCCTCGATATAGTACAAAATGATTACCTTTGTGAAAATAATAAGCGAAGAAAATAATATGGAGAAGCTGATTTCATTGTTTTATACATTGACGGGGGAGACACCTGTGTGTCAAAAACTTTCAGGTGAAGGATCTAATCGAAAATATTTTAGGTTAACCTCTCCTTCTGTATCGTTGATAGGAGTGGAAGGTGAATCAATAGAGGAAAACCATACCTTTATTGAGATGGCACGTCGCTTTGCACAAAAAGGATTGAACACCCCTAAGGTGATGGCTGTGTCTGACGATGAGTTATATTACCTGCAGGAGGACCTGGGAGATATGTCCTTGTATAAAAAGATGGAGAATAGCATAGCCAGTCATTCGTTCTCGGAAGAGGATATCGCTCTGTTGAAAAAAACTATGATGAAATTAGCTGATTTCCAACATCTGGCAGCTGAAGGGTTTGATTTCTCTCTCTGCTATCCAATTGCTTCGATGGACCGTCAGTCGATTTTGTGGGATCTGAATTATTTCAAATACTGTTTCTTGAAATTGGCTCATATCGATTTCTTGGAGCTGTCCTTGGAAGCGGATTTTCAACGCTTGGCAGATGATCTGTTGCAATATGATAGTCAGACCTTCCTCTATCGTGATTTTCAGTCTCGCAATGTGATGGTAAAGGACGGAGAACCTTATTTCATTGATTTCCAAGGAGGAAGAAGAGGCCCTATCTATTATGATGTGGCATCTTTTGTATGGCAGGCCAAAGCCAACTATCCTGAGAAGGTGAAAGAGACTTTAGTGGAGGCTTATTTAGACTCGTTGAGGAAGTATCAGACGGTGGATGAGGCACAGTTTAGGAAACGGTTGAATCTGTTTGTGTTGTTTCGAATGATTCAGGTGTTGGGTGCCTATGGCTATCGTGGATTATTTGAGAAGAAGAAACATTTTATCGAGAGCATTCCTTTTGCGGTAGCTAATTTATGTGGTTTGCTTGAACGGAATGATTTCTCTGCTTATCCCTATTTGGTTTCTGTGTTGACGAAGCTTTCGGAGTGTCCGTTGATAAAAGAGATGCATAAGGAGGAGAAGCCTCAATTGGATGCTTCTAAGTTAGTGGTCAAGGTGTATAGTTTCTCATATAAGAAAGGTATTCCTGATGATGATTCAGGAAATGGTGGGGGCTATGTATTCGACTGTCGTGGTGTTCATAATCCAGGGAAGTATGATGAATACAAACCTTTGACGGGCTTGGATCAACCTGTGATTGATTTCTTGGAAAAGGATGGCGAGATTCTTAAATTCCTCTCTTCGGTATATGCTTTGGCTGATGCTCATGTACAACGATACATGGAGCGAGGATTCACCTCGTTGATGTTTTCGTTCGGTTGTACGGGAGGAAGACACCGTTCTGTCTATTCTGCGCAGCATGTGGCAGAATATATTGCTAAGAAGTATGGTGTAAAGGTGATTCTAACCCATCGGGAGCAGGGTCTGAAAACGATACTGAATGGATGAGAAGTTGAATCAAGGATTATGTTCTGAATACGAACAAAACAGGATGTTATTCAGGTTTTCCTTTCTTTAAAATCAAGGTGGTTGCACCGAGAGTGATGATTTCACCATCTTCAACGACTCGTTTCTCTTTTTTCTGAAGGATCTCGTTCATGACGAAGGTGCCAACCAGACTGTCGTAGTCTTCCACTTTATGGACGATTTCCCCTTGTTTATTTATTTCAACATGTAGGATACAATGTTTGCGATCCATGCTCATATCGCCTGTTTGGATAGGACAGTCGATCTCTGTTCCTAAGGAGCGTCTGCCGAACATGTTGCTTCCCAGTTTTAGTGGAATGATTTGTTTTTCGCAGAACACATTCTCTACGACAACGATGTGTCCGTATGTATAATCGATCTCTTGTTTTTCTTCTTTTGATTTGAAACGTACAGAGAAGTTCTTTCCACAGTTTTCACAATGAAATATCAATGAGTGACCGTATTCGATTCTACTCTCTTCGAATAGAACATACTCATCGCATTTAGGGCAGCGTATCTTTTTCATGTATTGAAATTTATGCTATTTTACCAACTTCTTTTAGCTTTTTAAAGTCTAGTTCAAAGTTGGGTGTGAATATATCTTTCCCAATGTTTTCTTCTATCTCACTGATTTTCCAGAATCTGCCATCGACCACTTCGGAGTGGTCAGGTTGAGGCTCTTTATCATATACGATGCTATGAGCATAAATCATCTCACGTTCTACCGGGCTCTCCCAGATATAGTTAAAGATACGTTCAGGCTGAATATCGGTGAGGCCTAATTCCTCGCGAGCTTCTCTTAGGATAGCTATCTCTACGCTTTCACCGAAATCTATGTGCCCTCCGACAGCGGTGTCCCATTTACCTGGTTGAATATCTTTCCAGTCGGCTCTTTTCTGAAGATAGAGTTCCCCCTTTGAGTTGAAGATATGGAGGTGTACAGCTGCATGAAGAAGTTTGGAGCCATTGTGGCATTCCTGACGGGTGGCACGGTCTATGACATTGCCATCTTCATCAATGATAGGGAAATATTCAACGCTCATCTTTACTATGATTTATGGTTTGACGATACGCATAGGGATTCCTTCACCTGCCAGATAATTCTTGAGGTCTGGAATAGCGATCTCATGGAAATGGAAGATGGATGCGGCCAATGCTGCATCAGCTTTACCGTTCTCAAAAACATCTTTGAAGTGTTCCATCGTACCTGCGCCACCTGAGGCGATTACAGGGATAGACAATGACTCAGAAAGAACAGCCAACGCATCGTTGGCAAAGCCTTGTTTCACACCATCATGATTCATGCTTGTGAAAAGGATCTCTCCTGCACCTCTCTCTTGTGCCTCTTTAGCCCAAGAGAATAGTTTTTTCTCTGTTGCGATTCGGCCTCCGTTCAGGTAGCAGGTCCATTCTCCGCTTTCATCTAGTTTGGCATCGATGGCCACTGTGCAGACCTGAGAGCCGAAGTTCTTTGCTACTTCACTGATCAGGTTTGGATTTTTGATTGCGGCTGAGTTGATTGAAACCTTGTCGGCTCCTGCGCTTAGCAAGGTATCCACATCTTTCAGTTCATGGATTCCACCACCTACGGTGAAAGGAATACTGATATTACGTGCGATTCGTTTCACTAGGTCGGCAAAGGTCTTTCGTCCCTCGTGCGAAGCCGTGATGTCGAGGAACACTAGTTCATCCGCTCCTTGTCTGCTGTATTCTGCACCCAATTCTACGGGATCGCCCACATTACGAATGTTGACGAAGTTGATACCTTTGACGGTTTGTCCGTCTTTAATATCTAGGCAGGGAATAATACGTTTTGCTAGCATAGTTCCAAGAAGTTTTTAAGAACGATTTCACCCATGGCGCCACTCTTTTCAGGGTGGAATTGAACTGCATAGAAATTGTCTTTGTGCAATGCTGCACTGTAGGGATGTATGTAGTCGGTTTGTGCAATTGTATCCTTGCCGATTGTGGCATAGAAACTGTGCACATAATAAAAGTATGGATTCTCTGGTAGAGAGGTCAGTAATGGAGACTGACAATTGGTGATGGTGTTCCAACCCATGTGGGGCACTTTGTTGATTTGTGCGTTTGGAATAAATTTTTTCACCTTTTCATCGAAGATTCCCAGACATGGAACATTGCCATTGGCTGCCTCTTCGGATGATTGGCACATCAGTTGCATGCCGATGCAGATACCGAGTGTAGGTTGTTTCAGTCCCTTGATGACCTCATCGAGACGATGCTCCCTCAAGTATTGCATGGTGGTTTCAGCCTCGCCGACACCAGGAAAAATCACTTTGTCTGCCGTCTGTATCTTCTCGATGTCGCCTGTGATTTCAGCTTCCACGCCTAATCTTCGTAGAGCATAATCCACCGAGAAAATATTACCTGCATTGTACTTTATGATGGCTACTTTCATTGAATTATTGTTTCAAAAGAAATGATTTGAATGAGTCGAAATCTTTTGTCATGGCGATGCTCTTCTTTTCTCCCTTCATGAATGCTTGTAGTTTTGCAGGGATTTCGACCTCCTCGCCAATGATGCTTTCGACGGTCTCTTTAAACTTGGCAGGGTGGGCAGTCTCCAAAAAGACACCAGTCTCGTTTGGTTGTAAGTATTCAGACAGTGCTCTGTATCCCACGGCACCATGAGGATCCAATAAGTAGTGATGTTGTTGATAGCACTTCTTAAGGGTCTCTCTGATTTGGTCGTCAGTGTAGGTGCAGCCTGCTATCTCGCTGGTGATGGCTTCGTGTGAGTTGCCATAGAGTGCGAGGACACGTGCGAAGTTACTTGGGTCACCCACGTCCATTGCATTGGCAATTGTTTGTACAGAAGGACGAGGAGAGTAAACGCCAGTCTTTAAATATTGATAGAAGATATCGTTTTTGTTGTTTGCTGCGATGAATCGTTTCACAGGCATACCCATGCGTTTGCCGAATAATCCAGCGGTGATGTTTCCGAAGTTACCGGAAGGAACACAAATCACAATATCTTTTTTGATGCCTAGCTTATGAAGTTGAGCCACTGCGTAGAAGTAATAGAAGGCTTGAGGCAGGAATCGTGCCACGTTGATAGAGTTGGCAGATGTCAGTTTCATGTGTTCATTCAATTCTTTGTCCATGAAAGCTGACTTAACCAATGCTTGGCAGTCATCGAATACTCCGTCCACTTCGAGTGCTGTGATGTTCTTACCTAGAGTTGTGAACTGACACTCTTGGATCGGGCTAACCTTTCCCTTCGGATAAAGTACATATACATGGATACCATTGACACCTAGGAATCCATTCGCAACAGCAGATCCTGTATCGCCTGAAGTAGCCACCAATACGTTGACTTCTTTTTGACCCTCTTTTTTGATGAAATAACCCAAGAGACGTGACATGAAACGTGCACCTACATCCTTGAAGGCAAGGGTAGGACCATGGAATAGTTCCAAACTGTATATGTTGTCATTGACGTGAACCAAGGGTACATCAAAACTCAGCGTGTCATAAACGATCTCTTTCAAAGAGGCAGCATCTACATCTTCACCGAAAAAGGTATCAGCAACGGTGTAAGCGATCTCTTGAAAAGATAAATCCTTCATCTTGTCGAAGAATGATTCTGGCAGTTGTTTGATAACTTCGGGCATGAACAATCCTCTGTCGGAAGCAAGACCTTTAACGACGGCTTCCTGTAGAGTTGCTTTGTCTGCTTTTTTGTTTGTACTATAGTACTTCATATTGTTTTGTTTGGTGTTATACAAAAATCTTCTGCAAAGATACATATCTTAATTCAGAATTTAGAATTAAGCGTTAAGATTTAAGTTAAGAATCGTTGCTTAAATCCACATACCTTCTTCAGAGTTTTGTAAATCCGCTATCGTAATGCCATCGAGGTAGTCGGTGATGATTTTTTCTAGATTCCTCCACATCGGTAGGGTGCGACAGGTTTCCTTCTGAGGACATTCAGGGCCTTCGCAATCGAGACAGCTGACGGGAGCCAGTGATACTTCAGTTAAGCGAAGAATTTCCCCCACCGTATATTCTTCAGGTTTACGCGTTAGCTTATAACCGCCGCCTTTCCCATGTGTTCCTTCGACGAGTTTGTTTTTCACTAAGAGAGACATGATATTTTCTAAGTATTTTAGAGAAATCGATTGTCTTTCAGAAATATCTTTTAATCGAATGTTTTTAAAGGTGAGATATTGATCAGCTAGGTCGATAAAGACCCGTAGCGCATATCTTCCTCTTGTTGATATCATCATGGTTGTGTCGTTTATAGATAAATAGACCCCAAGAGACCTGTTTGATAGCCTCTTGGGGTGAGTTGTGAATTGAAATAATTATTTGTCATATTATTCTGCGAAAAGAGGAGTACTCATATATCGGTCGCCCGTATCAGGCAAGAGTACTACGATATTTTTGCCTTTGTTTTCTTCCCTTTTGGCAACTTCTATGGCTGCCCATGTGGCTGCTCCAGCAGAGATACCTACAAGGATTCCTTCTTTTCTTCCGATGAGTCTGCCGGTTTCAAAAGCATCTTCGTTTTTGACGGTGATGATCTCGTCGTAAATCGAGGTGTCTAGTGTGTCAGGTATGAATCCTGCACCTATTCCTTGTATCTTATGAGGGCCTCCGATTCCTGTGGACAATACAGCTGAAGTGGCAGGCTCTACGGCGATAATCTTTACTCCCGGTTTTTTGCTCTTCAAGTATTTCCCAACACCGGAGATGGTGCCGCCTGTTCCAACGCCAGCTACGAAGATATCTACTTCTCCGTCTGTATCTTCATAGATCTCTGGACCGGTTGTCTCGAAGTGGGTTCGAGGGTTGGCAGGGTTGACGAACTGACCAGGAATGAAGCTGTCGGTAATCTCTTCTTTTAGCTCGTTTGCTTTCGCAATGGCCCCTTTCATTCCTTTGACACCTTCGGTTAGTACTAGTTCAGCACCATAAGCTTTCATGAGCTGACGTCTCTCTATACTCATTGTTTCTGGCATGACGATGATGATCTTGTAGCCTCTCGCGGCTGCAACACTAGCCAAGCCAATTCCAGTATTTCCCGAGGTGGGCTCTATGATGGTTGTCCCTTTTTTGAGTTTGCCAGCGTATTCTGCATCGTCAAGCATTGCCTTGGCAATACGATCTTTTACGCTTCCACCCGGATTGAAATACTCCACTTTTGCGATTAATCGTGCTTTCAGATCATATTCCTCCTCTATGTGTGACAACTCTAAAAGAGGAGTGTGTCCAATAAGCAAATCGGCTGTTTTGTAAATTTTTGACATATAACCTAATCTTGTTTCAATTTGACGAAGCAAATATAATAATAAATTATCAAATAAACCTACTAAAATGGTAGGTAAATAAATATTTTGCGATGGGTAATTTTCTATAATACTGAAAACCAGTATTTTAATAATACTGTAAAAATATCCGTAAATATAAATAATTGGATTGAATTTTCGCTAGTTTGACGAAAAAAACATTTTAAATGCTGTTTCTGAGGGGGTATTTATGCTGTTTTTACCTGGATTTAGACAGTATTACGCTTTTTCTGTCTATTATTCTTGAAAAAATCTTTTATTAAACAAGGTATATATATAAATACCCTAAAATAGGGCACGTTTTTATTTAATAACCCCCTAATAACATACTAAAATAGAATGATTTTAAAATATTAATAATCAGAATGATACAAAATATTTTCAAAAAAATCTATAAAAAACATACCAAAATAGTAGGTTAATAAAAAAATGTGTTTTATATTTGCATCGTTAAATAAAATATGGGAGGAAAAAATTATGGCAAAGATTATTGAAAGTTCATTAGAGTTAATTGGTAATACACCACTTTTAAAACTCAACAATTATTCAAAGAAAGCAGGTGTTGCAAATGCAACGATATTAGCAAAGTTGGAATATCTTAATCCTGCAGGTTCGGTTAAAGATCGTATCGCACTTGCGATGATTGAGGATGCTGAAAAGAAGGGCATCTTGAAACCGGGAGCCACAATCATTGAACCAACATCAGGTAACACAGGTATCGGTTTGGCAGCTGTTGCAGCAGCGAAAGGATACAAGGCTATTTTGACATTGCCTGACACCATGAGTGTAGAGCGTAGAAATCTCTTGAAGGCATACGGTGCTGAGATCGTGTTGACTGAGGGTGCAAAGGGAATGAAGGGAGCCATCGCAAAAGCTGATGAGCTCAACAAGGAGATTAAGGGTTCTGTTATCTTAGGACAGTTCGTTAATCCTGCTAACCCTAAGGCTCACCGTGAAACGACAGGTCCTGAAATCTGGGATCAGACGGATGGAAAGGTGGATATCTTCGTGGCAGGTGTTGGAACAGGTGGTACATTGACAGGTGTTGGTGAGTATCTGAAGTCTAAAAATCCTAACGTGAAGATCGTGGCTGTAGAGCCTGCTACTTCACCGGTCTTGTCAAAGGGTACTGCTGGAGCTCATAAGATCCAAGGTATTGGTGCAGGATTTGTGCCTGATACATTGAACACAGCTATCTATGACGAAATCATTCCGATAGAGAATGAGGATGCCTTTACAGAGGGAAGAAACTTTGCAATCAGTGAAGGTGTATTGGTCGGTATCTCTTCTGGTGCAGCATTGAAGGCAGCTTCGATATTGGCTAATCGTCCGGAGAACAAAGGAAAGAATATCGTGGTTCTTCTTCCAGATTCTGGTGACAGATACTTGTCAACAGCTTTATTCTCAAACAATTAATCAAGTAATCTAATCACATATCTTCTTCGTGTTTCGATGGTAAAATACTGTCGAAGAGGGGATGTTATATCAAAAAATGTATGACTGAAAATCAAGAGAAATTACGCAATAATCACCCTTGCTTTGCTTCTAAGCCAGGTAATCTCGGAAGAATTCACTTGCCCGTCAGTCCGGCTTGTAACATTGGTTGCCGATTTTGCAGTCGCGTATTGAATGATACGGAGAATCGTCCGGGTGTTACATCGAAAGTGATCACGCCAGAAGATAGCATTGCCATCTTACGAAAGGCGTTGAAGATATGTCCTGAGATTAAAGTGGCAGGTATTGCAGGTCCGGGTGACACATTGGCAACGGATACAGCTTTAGAGACCTTCCGTTTGGTGGACAAAGAGTTTCCTCAGCTACTCAAATGTATGAGTACCAACGGATTGTTGCTCGATGAGAAGGCCGACAAGGTGATTGAGGCAAAGATTGATTCACTGACGGTGACCGTCAATGCCATCGATCCAGAGATTGAGGCTAAGCTGAACAAGTTTGTGCTCTATCACGGAAAGAAATATGATGCGTTGGAAGGTGCCAAGATCTTGATCGAAAATCAATTGAATGGTATTCGAAAAGTGGCTGAGAGTGGAATCACAGTAAAGGTGAACACCGTATTGGTACCAAGAATCAATGGTAGTCACATCGAGAAGATAGCGAAGACTGTTTCTTCGTTGGGTGCCTCCATCTACAACATCATTCCGCTGATTCCGACGTATGAACTCAAGGACGAGAAAGCTCCTTTCTGCTTCCAGATTGAGGAAGCAAGAAAAAGTGCAGAGAAGTATATCGATGTCTTCCGTCACTGTAACCGCTGTCGAGCCGATGCGGTGGGAGTACCTGGCGTAAGTGAGTTCTCCAAAGAGGTTTATTCAGAAGATTTTGCAACCACAGAGACTTTTTCGCATGGATGAAAAACAGAAATACAATGCTTTTCGAGTAGCGGCAGCCTCGTCGGATGGAGGATACACCGTAGATACACATTTCGGCAGAGCCACAGACTTTTACATATACCAGTTTTTTGAAGATGAGTGGATATATGTGGAGAAACGATCGGTGAAACCCGTTTGTCAGAATGGTGTTCATTCAAGAATCGAGATGGAAAAAACAGTCGATCTTTTTTCCGATTGCCAATACGTCACAGCCTCGAGGATCGGTGCAGGAGCCAATGCACTACTCACACAAAAGGGAATCGTAGCAATGGCCTTGCCAGGCGACCTCATAGAGGCATTAAACAAAATTTATACTTATAACGAGATACAAAACTTATTTTAATTATTCACCCGCCACATTTTCGTGGCATAAAACAATATAATCACAATGGCAGAAATCAGACAAATAGCAATTTACGGAAAAGGTGGTATTGGAAAGTCCACAACCACTCAGAATTTAACGGCCGGTTTGGTAGAACATGGTAAGAAAGTGATGGTAGTAGGCTGTGATCCGAAGGCTGATTCCACACGTCTATTGTTGGGCGGACTAGCTCAAAAAACTGTGTTGGATACCATTCGTGACGAAGGTGAGGATATCTCCCTTGATCGAATCATGAAAGAGGGATTCGGTGGTACGCGTTGTGTTGAATCAGGTGGACCAGAACCGGGTGTGGGTTGTGCTGGTCGTGGTATCATCACATCCATCAATATGTTGGAAAACTTAGGCGCATACACAGACGATTTGGACTATGTGTTCTACGATGTGTTGGGCGACGTGGTCTGCGGTGGTTTCGCAATGCCTATTCGTGAAGGTAAGGCCAAGGAAATTTACATTGTGGCTTCGGGTGAGATGATGGCGCTTTATGCTGCTAATAACATTGCCAAAGGTATCCAACGTTATGCAAGATCAGGTGGTGTCCGTTTGGGCGGTATCATCTGTAACTCCAGAAATGTGGACCGTGAGTTGGACTTGCTAAGAGCTTTCGCAAAAGAGTTGGGTACTCAACTATTATATTTCGTGCCTCGTAACAACATCGTTCAACGTGCCGAAATCAACAAGAAGACAGTGATCGAATACAAACCTGATTCTGATCAAGCAGAGGAGTATCGTAACCTTGCTAAGGCAGTGATCGATAACACAAGTTTCGTGATTCCTACTCCAATGACACAGGAGCGTCTCGAAGAGATCTTGCTTGAATATGGATTGATGGATAATGCAGACGATTACAGAATTTAGTTAAGAGTTAAGAATTAAGAGTTAAGAGTGAGTTAAATTGGGTTAAGGTATGGGTTACAAGATTGCAGTTGCGACATCGGATGGATTGAATATCGACCTACATTTTGGGGCGGCTCAGCAGTTTGAGATCTATTCAGTTGAGGGACTTGATTTCCACAAGATTGAGACCAGAGCTGTACCGGTATCACAGGAGCAACAATTTATTTATGTTAGAAATGTTGAGGCTGGATGTGGTAATGGTTGCGGGTCGGGTGATGGTAGTGGCTGCAATTCTGGATGTAACTCAGGCTGTGGTAGCAGAAATGGTTGTGGAAGTGGTGAACGGTCGGAATCGGTTGAGTTGCTTTCTGATTGTCGGAGTGTAGTCTGTAAAAAAATCGGGCGTAATATTCTGAAACAGTTTGAGAGAAAAGCTATCTCGGTTTTTGATATAGAATTGCCTATTAAAGAGGCCTTGCCAAAGATTGTCAGCTACTACTATAAAATCGATGAGAGAAAGATTAGGTGATTCGTTGTTGAAATCTGTTTTAGAACGTACTGTGAAAGTTTAAAATCAAAAGTGTAATTATTCATTATGGCGAATAGAATCAATTTAAATATGACCACCGTCGAGAACCGCGAGTTGCGACTCGGTACAATCATTGGGTGGGATGGCTCGGCAAAGCAGCTGATCGAACAGTCTGCCTACGACGAGCGAAGCATAAAGAAGCATGGTGGCTGTAAGGGCGCCGGACAAGGCTGTAGGCTTTGTGAGTTACAGAGTCCGTTGAACCAAGAGACCATGTGTTCCAATGCTATCGTACAATGTCAGATAGGTAACCTTACCGACTGCGTCTTAATCAACCACGCACCGATCGGTTGTAGTAGTGAGGATGCGAAGTTCAATCTTACTATGCACATGGGACTTGCACGTCGTGGCAAACCGCAACAGAACACATTAAATATAAGCACGAACCTTCAGGAGAAGGATATGGTCTTCGGTGGTAGTGCTAAACTAAGACAGGCCATTCGTATTGCCAAGGAGCGTTATAATCCGAAAGCTATCTTCATCGCCATGGCGTGTGCAACGGCCATCACGGGAGAGGATATCGATAGCGTGGCAGAAGAGTTGGAACCAGAAGTGGGAGTACCTATCATCCCGTTGCACTGCGAGGGCTTCCGAAGCAAACACTGGAGTACTGGTTTCGACGTAGCTTTCCATGGTGTCTTGAGACAGATTGTTGATAAGCATCCTAAGAAGAAGCAAAAAGACCTCATCAACATCATCGCTCTTTGGGGTACAGATTGGTTTACTGATCTATTGAAACCATTAGGTCTTCGGGTGAACTACCTCTTGGATTGTGCTTCATTCGAGGAGATTCGTCAGGCATCCGAAGCAGTTGCTACCACCACCTTCTGTGAGACACTCGGTGGTTACATGGGAGCAGCGTTGGAAGATCAGTTTGGCGTTCCACAAATCGATGCTCCGCAACCTTACGGTATCAAAGGAACAGATGCTTGGTTGCGTGCCATCGCCAAAGTGGTTGGAAAAGAAAAAGAAGTAGAAGAGTTCATTGAAAGCGAGCATAAACGTATTGCTCCTAAATTGGAGGAGTACCGCGAATATTTCAAAGGAAAATATGGAATGGTGCTTACCGGTTCAGCTTACGCACACGGATTGATCAGTGTATTGGCTGAGTTGGGCATCAAAAACGAAGCAGCACTGGTCTTCCATCACGATCCAGTTTATGATGGTGCGGGTAAGAATCAGGATACGCTAAAAGAGTTGGTCGAGACTTACGGAGACATTCCTCACTATACAGTTAGTAAGACTCGAGCCTTCCAGTTGCCACAGCTCTTGAAACGAGTAAAGACAGATTTCTTAATCATTCGTCACCCAGGACTTGCCTCAGTGGCTGGTCACCTCGGCGTACCAACGTTCGCTTTGGGAGACGAACACATTCCGGTAGGTTATGACGGTATCTTGCGTGTGGGTGAAATCTTGAAAGGCGTGTTGGCTCGTACGAAGTTCAACAGAGTCCTTCGACGCCACGTTCGTTTGCCATACAACGACTGGTGGTTCAGTCAGACCGATCCGTTCAAACTGACCAATGATAAGAGCGTGTTTGAAGAGATTGAGAAGAGAATCGGCGACTAAGTTTTATTTAACAGAAGAGGCATGAAAAATGATTAGTGCCTCTTCATTTCCCCAACCCTTAATAAGATTCAAGTAAATGAGCGAAATACAAAAGAAAAAACCTTCGGTAATATCCGATGTTAGATATGCTTGTGCGGTGGGTGCAACCAACACCGTAGTAGCCATCAAAGGTGCAGTGCCTATTGCCAACTGTAGTCCTGGTTGTCAGTTGAAGACAACAGCCATGTTGACCTTCGAGAATGGTTTCCAAGGAAGTATAGCAGCAGGTGGTGGAAATATGCCAAGCTCCAATGCGACTGAGAACGATGTGGTTTTCGGTGGTATAAAAACCCTTGATAGTTTGATCAAATCAACACTGAAGATTTATGACGGTGACCTTTTCGTCGTCTTGACCGGTTGTACGGGAGAGTTGATCGGTGATAACGTACCTGACTTGGTGGGTCGCTATCAGAAAGCAGGCTATCCAATCGTCTATGCAAACACAGCAGGTTTCAAAGGCAATAACTTGTTCGGACACGAAGTGGTGGTGGATGCTATCATTGATCAGTTCGTCGGAGAATACAAAGGAAAGAAGAAGAAAGGTCTTGTTAATCTCTGGTTTGAGGTGCCTTATTATAATCAAAACTGGCGTGGTGATTATCAGGAACTCGCACGTATCTTGCGTGGCGCAGGCTTGGAGGTGAATGTGTTGTTCGGCCCTGAAAACCCTGGTGTTGAGGCTTGGAAACGTATTCCACAAGCGCAATTCAACTTGGTGGTTTCCCCTTGGGTGGGTGTTAAGAATGCAGAACATCTTCAGAAGAAATATGATCAACCGTTCTTGCACATCCCTGAGATTCCTGTCGGTGAGGAGGCAACAGCTAAGTTTATTCGTCAGGTGGTTGAATATGCGGGAATCGATAAGAAACAGTCAGAGGCATTCATCAAGCAGGAGGCAGATATCTATTACTACTACCTTGAGCATTTCTCTGAGTTCTTCGCAGAATATTGGTATGGTATGCCAAGTGAGTTCGTTGTGACGGCAGATGCCTCTTATGCATTGGCTTATTCAAAGTTCTTGGCCGATCAGATCGGTTTGATCCCTAAGAAGGTAATCATCACGGACAAGACACCGGAGAAGTTCCGCCCAGCTATTTCAGACTATTTCAAAAATAATATCTCGGAAGGCGTAAGCATCGATGTCGTCTTCGAAGAAGATGGATACGAGGTGGAGAAACTGATAGAGGGAGTTACGTTTACAGCAGGTAAACCGTTGATTCTCGGTACATCATGGGAACTTACCCTTGCCAACAAGAAGGGGGCATTGTTCTTCGAGATTGCAACCCCATCGTCAGAGACGCTTATCGTCAACCGATCCCATATCGGATATAAAGGAGCACTGCAGTTCTTAGAGCGAATTTACAGTGCATCCGTAGGAGGAAAATAATAAAAGCGGATGTTGTCTGAATCAGCAGGCAACATCCCTTACACAAAGAAAATATTATCATTATAATAAAAAAGGCAAGTTAATGACACGACTAAATAACATAAAATATGATAAGGTTACAGCAGCGAAGAAGTTCTTTGTTGCTGGTCGTGGACGCATTGCCGAAAATTTACCAATACATTTTACGTTCCTATTTTACGTAAAACCTTACATGAAGAATAGACAATGTTCTATGTGCGAATGTTGTTGCCGATGTAGTATGCCAGTGTGTTAATGAGGGTAGCTGGCCCCACAATTCAATTACTAATCTTACCCTGGATTTTAAATCAAGCATTTAGTTATCGTATAGCATTAAAATAGCTACGCAAATGCTTTGTTTATAAGTGTTTATATCTTCAATATTTTATAATCGACAAAACAATATCAGACATGGCAACTTACAATAATGTATTAGACTTGATTGGCAATACGCCCATCGTTCAACTCTCAAGACTGAACACAGGTAAGAGTTCTCTTTTCTTGAAATTGGAGAATCAGAATCCTGGCGGTAGCATAAAGGATCGTACTGGCTTGAATATGATTGAACAAGCGGAGAGACGAGGAACAATCCGTCCCGGACAACTCATTGTGGAGGCTACGGCAGGAAACACTGGATTAGGTCTTGCATTGGCAAGCAGAATGAAAGGATACAAGCTCTTGTTGGTGATTCCTGACAAGATGAGTACTGAGAAGATTAATCACCTTCGTGCGTTGGGTGTGGAGACGGTCATTACCCGAAGCGATGTAGGTAAGGGACATCCGGAATATTACCAAGATTTAGCTGCTCGAATTGCTAACGAGAGGGGAGGGTACTACATTAATCAGTTTGAGAATCCTGATAACCCTGAGACCCATGTGTTGACTACGGGTCCTGAGATTTGGAAGCAATTGGAGCATAAAGTAGATGCCGTTGTTGTGGGTGTCGGTTCCGCTGGAACACTGACAGGTTTGACTCAATTCTTCAAGAAGGTGAGTCCGCAAACCGAGTTCATCCTTGCCGATCCTAAGGGTTCTGTTCTTGCTGATTATATTAATCTGAAGAAACTTCGTAATGATGCAGGTTCATGGTTCGTTGAAGGCATCGGAGAGGATTATATTCCTAAACTGGCCGACTTCGATTTGGTGACGAAGGCCTA
>JBGUIU010000009.1:0-29746 GCA_045113275.1 Paludibacteraceae bacterium | reverse complement strand
CTCTTTCACTCTGAGGGAAAGGAAGATTTTGCTTAATCCGTACCGAATACCGAGGTCATTCGACAGCTGCGATTTACCTTTGCATCGCTGAAAAGTAATGGCTACGGACGGCTGTAGATTAGTAAGTGTTCATACTTATGGTTGAAAATGGCGAGGAAACAAATCGGTTTCGGGAGTAACCTATGTGTACATTAAGGTAATATTGTATCACATCAAATAAAGCGTGAGTAATCGGCGAAAAGTGAAGAAAAAACGCTGAAAAGCATCATTTTTTATTCAATTTTATCACTTTTTTGACAATTTGCTTTTCCATGTCACGGATTTTTCGTAAATTTGCAACGTATTGGCTATATAGGCATATTAGACGGCTTGCTCAATTCCTATAATCGGAATAAGCACTTCGTAAGAGAAACTCAAAGAGCAAAACCAGATTGCCTTGGAACGATCTAACAAATGATTGTTTCAGCTGCAGGTGATTCGGAGGCGTGCTGTACTTGGCTAGAGACTTTGCTGTTGTCTGCACCATCTCTTCGTGCAAGAGTCTGTGCTATAATTGCAGCAGAACTGGAATAATTAATTCAAAAATAACAGTAAAATATGGATATTCCACTTGCGACTAACTTAGGAATACGTAACGGATATAAGGGAGTAAGAAAGTCCTTAACGTTCTGTGAGATAAAGCAGACGTTAAGGATTTTCTGTTTATAGATTACAATGGGAATTACAGATTCCTTAAAAAATGTTATTGTTGGTTACTTTTAAGATTAAATCGTCATAGATCAATAAGAAACAAACAAAATGAATTATTAACAAAAAAATTAAAAGTATGAAAAAAGTAAAACTGATTCGTAATGGTGGTTTTAGATTGGTTGTTATGTCGATGATGGCATTATTCGCTTTTTCTGGATGTTCCGCTCATCCGAACAAAGCAAATGCACCTGTCGACCAGTCCCTATCCGAAACCGACAGTGTAATGAGGGCTGCTGTAGGAGACAGCATCTACAGAATTATTACCGAGGCAAAGAAGATAAAGGCCGAGGAAATAGTACTTACTAATGATTCTACCAAAAGTGCCAACCCTGTTGCAAAGGATTTAAAAGGGAAATTTGTCTATTTAGTACAGTTTGTCCTTTCATCTCCTAAGAACTATAGTTCAGACGTTGCAAGTTTTGGGAGTTTCATGCCATGCTTTAAGCTAACTTTCGTTAAGAAGAAGGAAGCCTGTGTACTGAATTTCGATTTTGGTTTGAAAAAATGGTCAATTTGTGATGCTTCAGGAAAAGTGTTAAAGAAATATGATCTCCCTTCTGATGACATGTTAAGAATAGCTCAGATGCTGTTCACCGAAAACAAATTGTATAATAGTTTATTAAATACTGATAAAAGATGAAAAAGTACTCATTTATTCTGATGCTGTTATTTGTTACTTTTGCAGCACAGGTTGAAGCAAAGACCATTCATTGGTTAACATTTATTGATACGACCGACCCAAATGTTGGTGAAGTTGATCAGAACACGCGTAAAATATTATATGCACGATGGATTGATCTCGTTAATGCCTCACTTAAAGAGCAGGGCTACAATGTCAATATCGTTGATATTTATGGAAGCAAGACCTCGCCAGAAAATTGCAAGAATATCGTAAATGACTTAGATTGTAACAGTGATGATATCGTTATGTTCTACTATGTTGGTCATGGTACTGAGAATTCCGGCACAAGCAAATATCCTTTGATGTTGATGGCTCAGAGTGATGTGAACAAATTTGTTCCATTGTCTTGGGTACATAACACATTGAAGAAAAAAGGAGCACGGTTAACCGTAACTATTGGAATGTGTTGTAATGCAAGGCAAGGCGCCCCAGGAAGAATTGCACCCTCTTTCAGTGTAAACTACGGAAATACATACATTGATCAGGACATGTCTGAGAGCATGAAAAAGATGTTCCTAAATTACAAGGGTGACATTATTATCACATCGGCATCTCCTGCAGAAAGTTCATGGGCATGCGATTCAAATATTGGCCCCACAGATTTCTTTACTCTTAATTTGTTGATCCAGTTCAACAACATACTACCTGATAAAAGTAGTCCAGATTGGGATAGCATGATGAATGAGATAAAATCTTCAGTATCGGAGGATGTTAGAACATGCGAAGGTATTCAACGCCGATTCCCGGGAACGACTCAGACTCCAATTTGGGATAGTAATTTGTCTCGTGTAGATAGGCCGAAGCAAACTACGCCTACACCGCCAACTACGACCCCATCAACTCCTAACGACAAGACGATTATGAAGACAGAACTTGACAGAGTATTATCATTTATTTCATCTTCTAATGTCGATGAAACGCAGAGAATTTCTGCAATTGAAAAAATAAAGCCAGCTTTTGCTGATAACCTAACAGTGAGAATAATGTCACAAGATGGCAATGTCGTGGTCGACCGCGAAGATATTACTAGATTCCTCGGTCGAATATCAACAAGTAGACTCTTAATGAATGTATCTGTTGTTGATTTCAGTGTCAATCAAAATGGGCAGATTAGCTCACTGCGCGTTCGTGAAGTATATAAGAAAAAGTAATAAAAGTAAATAGAAGAATATGAAAACTAAAATGTACTTATCATTGCTCGTTGCAATGTTCTTCGTTTCTGGCAATGTTATTGCCCAGTCTACACAGGATATGGAAGTCCTTAAACAGCGTGCCAAGGAAAAGGTAAAACAACTTAACGACTATATTTCGTTCATGGCAAATCCCCAGAAAGCCAACAAAACTCGGTATTTCTATAAGGAGCAGGCTCAGAAGCTGTTTATCAATGACTGTGAGCGCTTTAAAGAAATTGTAGAATACAAGGATGGCTCTAAAGAAGAAGTATGGCGCGATGGTGTTACGATGGAGGTTGCTTCTTTAAGAAACAGGACGCCGCGCCCTCGTCCAATGAAAGAATACTTCCGTGGACTTATTACAATGACTTACAAATCAGTTACCATCGAAACAACAGACATTGCAGACATGCGTGTTTCAAAACTTCAGCCTTACGGAAAGGACGAAAACGGAAAGATGATGTATATCTGTTCTGTGTATTTTGACCAAGCATTTGTTGGACGTAGAGGTGATGGGGGTATTTACAAAGACATCACGCATAAATGGGTTGTTTGCTATGTTCAGGTAGATGATGTGCTTGATGAAGAAACCGGTGAAACTTATCCTGAATATATGGTAAAGCTGGGCGATGTCCATGTGGAGTCTATCGAAAAAATGTAATAGTGATTCGTTAGCTGTCATCTCGTTATTTGTTTGTGTGGAGACTTGTACGGTCTCTGCACAAACAGACAGCAGCGAGATTACTTAATCCGAATTGCATCAATAAAATTGAACAATATGAAAAGAATTACATTTGTATTCATGGTTATTTCTCAACTCTATAATATACCTATACTAGCCCAAACAGGCATATTTGAGTTATTAAATCGTGATCAATATATGGCTAAAGTCAAACTGGTTGACGAGTTCTTTACAAGATTTAACGGCGAGGAAACACGAAAAGATCTCGGACCTGAATATTCAGACAGAGAGTCTGGAGTTCTTCTGTTGTTTGATATCTCAAAATTTAAATCTAAAACTGATAGCAATTTTATTGCTGCAAAAAAATTCGCACATGATGTTGCAGGAAATGACATAAAGATAAATTTTGAGGACAACAACTGGTTTGCCAAAATTAAATGTCATGGAAAACTTGGACAAAAGGCTGTTACATTTGATATGATACTCTGTGTGGAAAAACGTGACAGTGCGATGTACAAATGGGCTATTAGTGATGTTGAAGGAGATGTTTTTCACACTTCAAGAGATAAAGAACATAAAGAATTTTTTATCATGCCCAATGATAATGAGCAGTTTTTTATGTCTGTTCGCAAAACAACAACTGAAACATATAAGTTTATTGACGACTATGTAAGACAAAGCTATCATGCAGATGCACTTTCAACTTTTCTGGCTCTTGTTAGATCTAACCAGCTAAAGATAAATGCTGTTTCAGACGTGGAATTTATTTTCTTGCAAGTTCCAGAATACGCCTTTAGTGTCAAATACTTTGAGCGTGAAAGTAAAAATGCCGGGTGGCTTATAGACTCATTCCGCAAATTACAAAAAGAAGAAAAAGAGCAAATTTTAAGATCGTGGAGATGATGAAGATAATTCTTACTACTTTTGCTTGTCTATTATATGGTATGACAGCTTTAGCACAATCTACCGAAGAAGGTATAGTTCAGCTTTTTGGGAGTTGTTTAAGCGATTGGTGTTCAACAAGTAATACCGACTATCGAATGAAAGCTCAAAAACTATGTTCAGATGCCTGCCGAGTAAAGGACAAAATAATGGAAGATTATGTTGCTAAGAGTGGACTCAGCATAAAAGACTATGTAGTACCGAATTACTTGAATGCGTTTGAGAATGCTCTTGACAAAGGTAAACTTGCCGTTAGCATATATGGAGTCGAAATGATTCCTAAAGATGCATGGGAGTCAGTTTCTTCCTATGGGAATTTGAGTCATGATCAAGAAAAAAAGATTGCTAAGGAAATTGTAATGGTATCTGGCGGAATCACAGTGAAAGGATCATTAAACTATCATATTAAAGACCTTTTTTATTTGCATAAAGGGAAAATTGTGAAAATTACTCCTTATGAAGAGGTTACCGACAAAAAGACAGGCAAAACAAAGGTTAAAGTTGACTTTAGTGATCTTGGTAGTCTTTTTTGGATTAAAGATAGACATTATGATGCGGTTGGGATCTCCATAGGCTATTCAAATAAATTTCCACTAAATCTAGGCTTTTACCGTAATATTTCATACCTTAATATTGGCATTGAAGCAGGAGGAGCTTTTGGAAGCACGATTGTTGGTGAATCAGAGTATAAAGATGCAAAAACAGATGTTTATGATAAAGGCTTTTATGTGCTTGCAACTCCAGGGTTATTTCTTGGACATGTGACACTTAATTGTGGTGTTGGAGTAGTTGCATTACAACAAAAATATATAAATAGCGATGTTTCAACTGGCGCAAATAAATTTTATTGCATGCTAAAACCGTCTATAGAATTTAACATTCCTCTGTCAATAGGCAAAGACAAACACCATAGTTTTGATTTTATGCTATGCCCGCGAGTAGCTTATAACCATGTAATGAAAGTGAACAGCATGAATTGTTGGGAATTTGGTTTGTGTTTTCGTTATTATTATGGCGGTTGATATACATATTTTCAAAAGATTCTTTTTAAATAGATTTTATTTTCAACAATAATGAAACGTATTCTGATATTTTTTATACATGTAACTCTCTGTATGTCTTTGAATGGACAGACGATAGTAGAAAACATCGTTCGTCAATTTGGATATAATTTGCGTGATTGGTGCTCAACAAAAGACACCGATTATCGGATGAGGGCGCAAATGCTTTGCACAGAAGCATGTCGAGTTGAAGATAAAATCATGCGCGATTTTACATCAACTAGTAATCTCAATATACGGAACTTTGTTATTCAAAGCTATTTAAATGGTTTTGAGGCAGCTCTAGATAATGGTAGCATAACAATTGAAATGAAAGAGATAGAATCAATTTCACCAATAGAATGGGCGTTAGATAAATCCACAGCACAAAAAAAGGAGAAATTAACTGAAGATTATGCTATTTTCAAATGCAATATTGTTGTTAATGGAATTCTAAATTACGACATAAATGACACCTACTATGTAAGTAAAGGTCTTGATGCAAAAATTGTAAAGATTACCCCATTTGAGGAGATTGTCGACCAAAAGACTGGAGAGAAAAAAGTTAGGGTTGATTTCTCGAAAATGGAAAAACACGTCAAGAAAACCAGTAAAGCATATCCTATTCAGGTTTCACGAGGTATTATAGCGCGTAAACAATATATTGACGGGAACTCTCTTATCATCCTAAATGAAGTTGATACGAAACAGACTTCTTTTGAGTCTCTTAAAGGAAGAGCAGAAAAAATGAAAAAATCATTCTTAGGAATGTATTGTTTGGAGCCTGTTTTGTTTAGGGATGCGGCTTTAGTGATTGATAATGACATGCAAATAATTGAGCGATATGTTAATATGCAAACACGAGAGGTTCTTGATTTGGTCATGACAAAAGATGAATTAATCGAGAACATTTATTCAATCCATTTTAAAAATGCTAAAGAAATAAGGATAAACGATATTGTTCTACAAGATGTAAGCAAATGGAAAAATACAATTGAAACATATCTTAACAACTATCCGAGGATGCGTGTTGATGCAAACGAGTTTGAAAAGTCAAATCAAATCTTTTTGTTAGAAAACGACCTGGACAGAAAGTTTGAATACAGTTTGAGTATGCCAGTAATAACTATATCTTTAATTAACGAGTCGAATGGATCAACCCAAAAAGTAAGAAAATCAATAAGAGATTTTTATCCCTATATAAGCAACCTGCATATTAGAAAAGTTCGTATAGAAGTTCCTAAAATAGATGTATATGTTGTTGATGCTTTAGACGTAAGAAGAGCTAATGGGATGGACAATTCATTTAATAATCCTTATTATATAGAACATATATTTGCAAAAGATAGCTATTTATTAGTTAATGACATATACAAGCAAATAAAACGTGAGAGTATAGGGAGTTGTATAGGAAGAGGAAGGTCTATGGACAAACCTTTCCGTCCTGAATATGACATTCTAAAAAACAGCAAGATACTGACGATTTTCGGAGACGCTGAAATAAACGTTTATTACAAGCAATAAGGGGTGGGGTTGTATATAGAAGTAATGAATCCGTTATGATCTCGTCTTTAATCAAAAATAATAGCAGAAATATAATCAAAATATTATTATAATGAAAAAATTAGTAATTTCTATTTTCTGTTTTTGCTGTTGCGCAATTTCATTCGGCCAGACTTCTGAAGAGATTATTGTTCAGCAGTTCGGTAATTATTTAAGTAGATGGTGTTCTTCAAATGACACAGATTACCGTATGAGAGCTCAAAAGCAATGTACAGACGCATGTAGGGTTAACGACAAGATTATGGAAGATTTTGTTGCCAACAGTGGTCTAAACATTAAAGATTATGTAGTTCCAAATTACCTAAATGGATTCGAAGATGCACTTGGAAAAGGATCCGTTGTTATTAACGTGAGTAATATTCGGACTATATACAAAAGCGAGCAATCCTATGCATGGTCATATAAAACGTCAGAAAATCAGCAAGAAAAGCGTTCTAAAGACTATGTTACTGTTGCATGTGATATTCGTATAAGCGGAGTTCTGGATTATAGAGTCAAAGACCTATACTATGTAAAAAAGGGGAAAATAGTTAAGATCGCACCTTATGAGGAAGTGACGGATCAAAAAACAGGAAAGAAAAGAGTTAGAGTCGATTTCAGCGACCTAGACGATGAGTACCAAACATTTGGTGCTACTTACAACTATGGAAAGAATTGGCCAATAGGTTTGTCTTTAAATTATTCTTATACTAGATTTATGATTGGACTAGATGTGGGAGTAAACACAGATAAAGATAAATTATACAAACATAGTTTAGAGATGACTGACGTTATGAACTTTACTAAGGAAGATATTGAATACGATCCTCTTTTCTATGTGACATTAACTCCATCTTTCTATATGAAATATTTCGCAGTTGGTTGTGGTGTAGGTTTCCTCTATCTAAATGGAACTAAAACGATTAACCATCAGCAATCATCTTCGTTTAGCAGTGGTAGTGGAGGCGTTTCTATTTCGGGAACTACAAGTAGTGGATATTCTACAGAAGAAAATTGTCCCAAATTGAAATTCATGATAAGGCCTTCTGTAAAAGGTTTTATTCCTGTCAGTGATCAGTGGTTCGTAACAGTTGGTGTGGGTTATGATTATGCGTTTGGGTATAAAGATAAAAACGGCATTAACTTTAGTTTGGGATTACAATACAATTTTGACTATTAATATATTGAACGTATGAAATACTATAATTTTACAACAACAAAAATAGTTATTATAGCAATCGTGTTATCATGTCTTGCTATTAGTTTTGTCTCCTGTGAAGATGAGTCAGAGGAAGCTATTCCTGTTCAGAACCTGGTTATTCCTGAAAGCGCATATTCATTTACTGTAACATCCGTTAATAATGATACAGAAACAATTGTGTTTGCCGAACCAACCTTTACAGACAATTTCGACATTTTGGGTTGTGAGGTTAAAAAAGTAATCTATTATGTGGATAACGTTTTGGCTTCTACTGAAACCCAATCTCCTTTTAAGTTAGAGTACAAGACAAAATCATTATCAGCAGGAACCCATATCTTTAAAGCTATTTTTACCGTGTCTGGGGAAAACTTTAACGAAGTGTCTGTTGAGTGTCAAAAAGAATTCCAGGTAAAGAGTTCTTCGTCCGAAAGCCTTCCTGCGGTTGACTTTGTTTTTGATTACGATCATTATGTGAGGGTGGGTGACAAAATACATGCTTCAGTAACAATGCATGATCGTTATAATGCCGGTTACAAATTAAATAAAGTAGAATTCTACTTTGATGGAAAATTGGTTAAAACAGCAGATACTGCACCATTCGAGATGGAATATTCAACTGAGTTAGTTGCAGACGAAAGTCATACCCTTAATGCTAGTATATCATATTCTTTTAGTAGTACTTCCGTTGCTTCATATTCGTCATCTGGCACTATAAGAGTTTTGAATGATGAAGATACTCGTTATTTATTTGTACCACACTATTATTCTAACATTTCCTATAGCAACGGTGATGAAATCTCTGGCACAGGACTGCTTTATAAAGGAAAAGGAGACAATTCTTCTTATGAACTTAACTTATATTGGGATGATGTCTTAGTCGGTACGTCAAAGGAGTTTCCTTACAAATTTAGTTATACAATATCGAATGCATCAGTAGGTATTCATAAGTTAAAATATGAGTGGGTAAAATATGATAGCGAAGGAAATCGAAGCTCATCTTCACAATCAAGTACATTTACTATAAAACAATAATCTTGCAATAATGGTGAATATTATAAAATCTATTTGTGCGTTTTCATCCTTACTGTTTTTCCTTAGTTGTGGGATGAATTCGCACAAAAACGAAGAACTTACCACGACATGTGGTGGGGACTCCGTTCATGTCTATTCGGTTAAATATAAAGCGATCCCACAAGAATATCTAAACGTAATTGAGAACTCAAATACTATAGAATGGATGCTCTTAGATGCATATTCCGACAAGCCAGACACAACTTTGCTAATAGGTGGAGGAGAAGTATTGTTGAGCAAGACTGATAGCGTGAGAGAGAGAATTGGCGCTGTTATTTCCACCTTAACTTATAAGGAATCGTTTCCTTCATCTGACCACGTGAAGGAATCTGCCTTCATGCCAGACTTAGCAATGAGATTCATCTACGACAGTGATACAGTTGTTGTTGCATATTCTTTTTATTGCGACCTTTGTAGATTCCAAAAAGGATATAAATATATTGATTATGATGGAGAGAATATACGAAAGGAGATTCTTAAAGTTACACTTCAAATTTTCCCAAACGATAAATATATAAGAGGACTTAATCGAAGAGAAAAATGAAAAGGTGCTACTTTGTTATTCTATTTACCATTTTTGTTTCCTACATATATGGACAAACTATGCACTCTCTCCTGTTTACAAATATGGAAGAACAGGGTCGTGAAGCAGATAGGAAGGCAGAACTCTCTAATATGATAAAATTTTGTAATGCAATTGCTTCTGCTATTGATTTCAAACATGATTTAAGAGTACATAGTGGTAGGGAGTTTACCTCGACCATTATGGAAAAAGACATCTCTACACTAAACGTTAAAAGAGGTGATGTTGTGCTTCTCTATTATGCTGGGCATGGCTGCAATTGGGATGATGATGATTGGCCACATATGGCATTACTTGATAGGCAATATTGGCAAACTACTGCTTTTTCAAAGTTGAAGTCAGCATGTTCTAATGCAAAACTTACGCTATGTATAGCAAGTTGTTGTAACATGGATTCACGTGGAAGGACTGGCAGTTATGAAAATGATTATGCTTACATAGACAAAGCCAAAGCAAAACAATTGTTTATCGGTTTTAATGGCAGGTTATCCATTTTAACTTCGTCAAGCATAAGAGGCCAATACTCATATAGTTGGACGGGGGGTAATCGCTTAGGGTCTATTTATAGTATTAGCCTTCGTGATGAGATATATTCTGCTATTTCAGGAAAGACTAACACATCTTTGGATTGGAAAAATATTCTTAATGCCGCCAAAGCTCAAACCCTTTATTATACCAAGGATTACAAACAGCCACAGAAACCACAATACAAATTATACTATAATGATGACATTCCCCAAATAACAACTCCCAAAATAAGTTTGAAGAATACCCCAAAAGCAGAAATAGAATCTGTTCGCATAGAACATAATGTAGAAATTGGGGATTATAAATACATGGCTATTCATCTAAATTTTAAGGCACACTATATGACAGATTATGGAGGTATGGTTGTCGCATTTTTTGAGTCTCCCAAGGGTAATGGTGTAAAAGATATAAATGGAAAATACCGTACTAAGGGAGGAAATGTTTGTACCTATTCCGATTTCGGCACTCACTATACTCACTCCCATTTTACTGATTTTAAATTATTGATACCAAATTCCGAGTTGCACGCGACTCGAGGTTCTCACACTTATTATGTGAAGGTTTCCGTTTATGATAACAAATCACGGAAATATATTGCAAAAAGCGACTATATATCATTTGAAATAACAAAAAAATAGTTTCATGTTTTCCAGGCTTTTGTTTATAACGTTACTCTTTTATAATATTTCGCTTAGTGCCCAAACAAAGCGGGCAATTGTTATCGGATTAGGACAACAAGAAGATTCTAGTTGGGGAAAAATTAATGGGGATTCCGACATCCCGTATATTAAAGAAATGCTGTATAGTTCTGCATTTAACCGCCAAAACATCATCACTCTTGTAAATGAGGATGCAACAAAAAAGAATATTATTAATGCTTTTGAAAGATTGATAAAGCATTGTTGTCGCGGTGATATTGTTTATATTCATTTTTCTGGGCATGGCCAAAGAATTACGGATATCGATGGAGATGAAAAAGGTGGTTGGGATGAATCATGGATTCCTTATGATGCGTATAAGGAATATTGTATTAAGGACAAGGGAGAAAAACATCTCGTCGATGACGAGATATATCGATTCCTAACAGGCGTTAGGAATAAAATTGGAGAAAGCGGAAAAATACTTGTAGTTGCTGATGCATGTCATTCTGGAGGTTCTTCTTTTTTGAATGACGAGCTAAAACCACTACCGGAATCGTTTATGCTTTATAGTTCTAGTGTAACAACAAGAGGTGTTTCAAAACCCTTCATTATTCCCTCTCATCGTATTTCTCAAGTATCTAAAGTCTCCGAGAAATGGCTTATATTAAGTGCATGTAAAAGCTATCAAGTAAATCAAGAACTCAATAATCCGCGTGTAGGCATTTTGTCTTATGCGTTGTACGTTTTATCGCAAGAAGGAAAAATAAGTATGAACAAAGTTGAAGGCTTTATAAAAAAGAATAAAGGACCTTATCCGCAAACACCATTATTAGCTGGTGAGATAGGTAAATATAGTATTTCGGACGTTTTAAAATAGAGACAATGCTGTTATAATAAAAGACATGATTGATAACAAAGAAGCTACTTTACGTGTTCCAATATGCAATGAAAGGTTTATAAGAAAGCAAAAGGGTGGAAATAGTTTAAGAACATAGTCGAATATTAGTATGAGATCATGATGGAAACGAGATTATATTCAAAAACGTATTCGGATGTTGTTTATGTTGAGGGAATGTATAGGCGCGATCCCGTCATAGAACGCGCCTTACATAATTATTGTAAGCAATATTTCGATGAAAATTATCGTGCAGTCTTCTTTGTTGGGGACGAACACAAGATGGAAATATTTCAGGAATCTTTCATCAAACTATGGGAGAACATAGAGAGACAGAAAATTTATGTGGAAGACGGAGTGCTGAAAGGAAAAGACGGGAAACCTTTCACCAGTACTCTAACCACTTACTTTATGGGTATTGCCAAATTGAAGTATAAAGAATGGGTACGCGAACATCATGCTGGATTGGATATTGAAAAAGAGGAAAAGATACGCAGGAACAAAGATGCTGAGATATACAAGGAAATGCTCTATGACGAAGGTGAGAATACAATGCTTGAAATTATATCGGACTGCATCAGTCACATGTCTGAACGTTGCAATCAGATATTGACGTTGTTCTACTACAAGGAGATGAGCCTTGATGATATCATGACAGAGTTGCCAACATTCACAAGCAAGAATGCCCTAAAGACGGAAAAGTATAAGTGTATGGAGAACCTGCGTAAGTCAGCCCATAATATTTACCACAGATTTTTGAACTTATAAATAACAAACACTATGAAGATAGAATTTCAAGACAATATAGACAATTATCTGTTGGGAAGGATGTCTGATGAGGACATTAAGTCTTTCGAACAGGAACTTGATAGAAATGAGGAACTTCGAGAACAGACGATGTTCACTAAGGACATTCGCAATGCAACAAAGAGTAGGAATGAGAAGCTCAAAAAGATGGATGAATGGAAAGATGATTGTGAATGGCAGCATGATAGACGAACCGCTGCAATGTCATATCGTCGAACTGGTAGCGTATGTGAATATTGCCCTGCCTCACCATCAGAAAAGACTTTTTCAAAACCACGTTTATCAAATATACGCAAGTTTTATTGGATTTCTGGTATTGCAGCCATATTCATTGCAGGCTTTTTCTTGTTTAATAATGTACTCTATAACAGTAAATCTGAAATAGAAATAATATATAGTCCATCTCAAATGGTATCTGGCAATGTGAGAGGCGGTGGAAACTATGAAGAAATAGAGAAACTACTTATCGATAGTGACTTTAAGAAAGCATTAAAACAAATAGAGCAAGAAGAAACAAATCTACATAAACATGACATTATTGCAGATTCTATTGACGATGTGGAGCAACGTGAATATGAAAAAGCTGTTATTAAAATAGATTCCGACAAGCTCAGTTGGATGAAAGTATATGCATTACTCGGACTTGATAGACGTAACGAAGCAATAGTATTACTTGAAGATTTTCGTGCTAGAAATAACGTCTTTAAGGAACAAGCGGACTCGTTGTACCAATTAGTAAAATAAGGGCATTTTTAGTTCATGGGTTCGTCATATTACTGCGCCAAAGTTTTCCTTTGACGCAGTTTTTGTTTTGCATAGTGGGTTACTTTGGGTTATTATCTTTCATAAATAGCCTAAAGAACATGAACATCATAAATATGAAAGATCAAGTAATTGAAGAAATCAAACGCCTGTGTGGCAAAGTAGAATGGATGCCAGGACTTGGGTACTATTTTATGATTAACAATACACTTTGTCTGTACATGTATTGTAGAGGTAATGATAGTTTGAGGTTTGCAATACCGTATTTGGCGACAACAACGGACGAAAATAAAGAAAAAATGATGGCCCTGATAAATCAGGCAAATCGAGAGGTGAAATACATAAAAGCGACACTTTTAGATAATGGTAGTCTAACATTAACATACGACCATAAAATGGTGTCAGGAGAAAAACCAAAAGATGTTGTTCAGCACATTATCAAAGCACTTGATTTCGCATCAAGTTATATTAAGGAGAAAATTGAAAACGGAAAATAACAAGAACGGGTATGAACATGAAAGTGTGTGTTTGGCTGGTTGCTGCACTAATGGCGGAATCAGCGAGTGCTATGGCACAGGGAGTAGTAGAGATTGTTGACAGTGTTTGCACAGACACAGATGAGAGTGTTGTTGCAGACACTATCAGATTTGGTGCCATTGATGAAAGGCAACAGAATCTTCCGCAGTATGCTCTCAAAGAGTATGAATGGGTGGAGATCTGCTATAATCCGAAGTATGCCATTGTTACAAAAGACGGGAAGAATGGTATTTATGACATGGAATTACATCGGAATATCACAGAGATAATTTATCGGGACTTGGGGTTTTCGAAGCAAATCATGGCAGAAGACAGCGCGTATATTAGTCTGTTTTATGGTACGATGGGCATCAAGCGGGGGATTATCAGTATTTACGAGCCGGATAATAACGTCGTGTCAATTTGGATGGATGACCCAGATGAAGTCTATTCGTTGGACGAATGTACCACGATAGATAAGAAGATGACGAAACGGGCAAAGAAGCTATTGGAAGGATTTGTTCAAAAGGAACATCTAGATAATGCTCAGATTGTGATATTGGATGCGGAAACGGGTCGACTAAAAACATGGATTAGATTGGATTCTGATTTAGAGAAGGATGAAGCAGGGAAGTTGATAGTCCATTCATGTACCGGGTCTTTGACGAAACCGTTTCATACGATTATGGCATTGGAGCATGAAGGATTATCGCTTGACAGTATCTATAACGGTATCAGTTATCGACAAGGCATTAAAAAGTTCGATAACGTTGTGATGTATCAGGCTATTATGAACGGCTATCGTCAAAGTGTGGCAGAAAGGAAATGGAGAGAACTGACTGATAACAGGATTTCATCGACCAGTCCCTTTATCATTGCCGTTGGCTATAATAGTCTTGCAAATAATGGTACGATGATAATTCCTACAATGAAGGAAGACAACGTAAATGTTGAGAAAGAGGTTTTTTCTCCTACTAATCTCACTAATCTCATAGAGGTGTTGAGGGTGGACAAATCAGAATCACCTCAATTGGCATGGTTGAGTGATGGGATTGATTGGCTGGGTTATGCTACGACAGAGAGCATTTATTCCAATGAAGATAAAGAGATGAAGAACCCAATTGGAAAGCAGATACAGTTTGCCGGAGTATTTCCTGCAGAGAATCCTAAATATACAATTTGTGTCGTAGCCGACAAGCAATCTTTAGATATTGAGCCTGCCGTATTTCAAAATGTAGTGAATCCATTAGTGCAGTGGTTATTGAAAAGATAATGATAATGATATGAACAAATAGATAATAGAGAAAGGGTTGAATTATGAGTGTTTACGACAAGATTAACAAGATGCTGGGGATTGAAAGCCCTGAAGAGAAACTATATAAGGTGCTGAACACTGACGAGTACAAGGTTCGACCTTATGAGTATACTGACTTGGGTGAAGGTATGGCTGTGATAGGTGAAACTATGTGGGGATGGTGGAAACACCGCTTCCTTATCAATCACAATACGAAATGTGCATACGAGTTCATGAATAGTGACCAAAAACTTGTGACTGTTACTCAGGATGATATTGATTGGGATTCGTTGAAAGAACTGCCGGAAGATGCGCAAAGGACAGCAAGAGCACTCTCATTCCATTTTCCATCGTTCATTCGCAAGTTCCAAAACGGTGTCGCCGAAGTCAGTTGGCAGCTTAATCCTGATGGTCGTTACTATATGGACGAGGATGGCTATGGGATGACCGATGATGAAGAAGTGGAAATCTATGGTTTTATCGACCAGAACGCTAAGATTCTGGTTAAGTTCAGGAATATCAAGGACTACGGAGAACTCGATTCGATGCGTAAGATAGCAGAAGTGAAAGTCAGTAAGGATTCTGCATAAAATTTGAGGCCTAATAAGGCTATAATATAAAAAAATGACGCTCTTGTGTAAATTTTACGCAGAAAAATTTGGAGAATTAAAATAAAAGTTGTACTTTTGCGTAAAATTTACACAAGATATGAAAATAGGAGGTAAAAGAATAGTTGTTATGGGTGGGAGTTTTAACCCACCGACATTGGCTCACTATAAGCTAATGAAGGAGGCTATTGATGCACTTGATGCAGATATAGGCTTCTTCGTTCCTGTGAGTGATGCTTATCTTAAACGGAAGATGCGTCATAGCCATCCTCCTGTAGTTCTGTCGCCAGAGTTGAGGGTTAAGATGCTTCAATCTATGTGTACAGACAGCCGCATGAGAGTGTGTGAGAAGGAGATAGGAACAATTGAACCAAGAACGATGCCAACGTTGCAGACGCTACAGGAAGAATATCCTGATGCAGACTTGTACTTTGTGATGGGGGCAGACAAGCTAAAACTGCTTACTCACCTTATAGAGAAACGGGATTTCCTGAAATCCTTCAGAGTTGTCCTCTATTCGAGAGAGGGTAGGGCGATAAATGATACGTTAAAGGGTGATGGACTGCTTACCTCTTATTTGGATCACATCGTGACATTGCCCCAACCTGAAGGAACAGAAACGATTAGTTCGTCATTGATCAGGAATCGGATGTTATCAGACGAGAGTTGTCTGGATATGCTATGTCCTGGTGTCTGGGAATTATTCAAGGAGTTTACTCCTGATGATTTTCCTGATGTGATTAACCAGTTCAAGGGTGAATATGACTTTTTGAATAATCGCTTCGGTTGTCGGTTTGTGTGGCAAGGACTACAGTATGGCAATGCAGAGGCAGCATTTCAGTCTTCTAAATGTGAAGATAAGTCTGATCGCAAGGTGTACGCTGGCTGTTCAGCAGACAAAGCAGCTTTAAAGGGGAAAGATCAGATACCATTTATTGGTTGGGAGGATACTCGTCTTGACATCATGGAGTCTATTCTCAGGGCTAAGTTTGAGCAAAACCCAGCCCTGATGAAAAAGCTGACAGATACTGGGAACCGTATTCTGATAAATGGGAACAACAAGCAAGAAACCTTTTGGGGAGTTGACTTGTATAGTTGGCAGGGTGAGAATCATTTAGGTAAAATTTTAGTGAACATAAGAAATAAGGAGATAAAAAGATGAAGTACAACATTGAAACAATTAAGCAAATCGTTCGTGAAACCCCAGATACAGCAATCATCTATTTCTGGGGCCACACACCTAATCCGAAGAAGATAACTGCTGCATGTCTGAGTCAGTGGTATGACTGTTATTTTGAGGTGGAAGGGGTACAATACCACACCACGGAACAGTACATGATGGCAAGCAAGGCTTTGCTGTTTGGTGACAAAGAAGTGTATGAAGAGATAATGGCTGCAAGCAATCCTCACGACTACAAGAAGTTGGGAAGAAAAGTCCGTAAATTTGAGCCAGGACCTTGGGATGCCAAGAAATCTGAGATTGTAGTGGAAGGGAACAAAGCCAAGTTCGGACAGAATCCTGATATCAGAGAATTCCTTCTTTCTACAGGGGATGCTATTCTGGTAGAAGCCAGTCCATACGATAAGATATGGGGCATTGGTCTTGATAGGGAAACAGCCATGAAGGGGACGGTGGAGCAATGGCAGGGGGAGAACCTGCTGGGCTGTGCCCTAATGGAAGTCCGTGATTATTTGAGGAACTTAAAATAAAAAAAGGAGCAATGGAAACAAAGAAAGGAATATATACGTATGAGTACCCACATCCAAGTGTTACAACAGACTGTGTAATCTTCGGCTTTGACGGGACAAAACTGAGGGTGTTGCTCGTTGAACGAGGCATAGAACCATTCAAGGGCCGCTGGGCTTTCCCCGGCGGATTCCTGAAGATGGATGAGTCTGCAGAGACAGGAGCATTGAGAGAATTGCAAGAGGAAACGGGATTGGAAGGTGCATACATCAAGCAGTTCCATACTTTTTCTGACCCCAATCGTGACCCTCGGGAACGTGTGCTGACAGTTGCCTATTATGCTCTTGTGAGGATGCAAGAGGTGAAAGGTGGTGATGATGCAGCCAAGGCTGAGTGGTTTGCATTGGATGAAGTACCATCGTTGGCATTTGACCACGACCTCATATTGCGGATGGCATTGAAGGAACTGCGCAAGCAGATACATTTTGAGCCAATCGGTTTTGAATTGCTGCCAGAGAAGTTTACCATTAAGGAGCTACAGCTGCTCTATGAGGCCATCCTCGACGTTAAGTTTGACAGGCGTAATTTCTATAACAAGATGATGCATCTGGAAATACTCACACAGTTGGATGAAACAGTGTTTAACTCCCCTAAGAAGGAGGCATACCTCTTCAAGTTCAACCCTGAGAAATACGATGAGTTGAAGCAAAAAGGATTCAGATTAGAGTTTTAATGAAATAAGTAAAGGAGTACGATATGTTAGGAGCAATCATAGGTGATATTGTCGGTTCGACAAGAGAATGGCATAACGTTAAGACAGAAGACTTTGAACTGCTGCCGCCTGGTAGTCGTTATACAGATGACACTGTGATGACATTGGCTGTTGCTAAATGGCTGATGGATGACCCAACGCACGAAGCAGACAGTCTGGTCAGAATCATGCAGGACATGGGGCGTCGCTATCCGAATGCCGGATATGGAGGCATGTTCCGTAAGTGGTTGAACTCCGACAATCCACAGCCCTACGGCAGTTTTGCTAATGGTTCAGCCATGCGAGTAAGTCCTGTGGGGATGTATGCCAAGTCGTTAGACGAGGCATTGGAACTGGCACGTATCACGGCATCTGTGACCCATAACCACCCCGAAGGTATCAAGGGCGCACAAGCTATAGCTGCAGCTGTCTATATGCAGTTGAACGAGAATTTTGATACGAATGGGAAGATAAAGAGGTTCGTAGAAGAAAATTTCGGCTACAACCTTGATGTTAAGTTAGAAGACATACGCGATGATTATCATTTTGATGTCACCTGTCAAGGCAGTGTACCAATCGCTATCATGGCATTCTTGCAGCGATACAATGCTTTGGACTCTCTGCGTTTAGCTATATCGATGGGTGGTGACTCAGACACCATAGGTTGCATGGCCACTTCTATAGCATATGCATGTCCATTCTATATTATTTCCTCGCACACAAACATTCCGGAGGAAGTGATTTCAAAATGCCGCGAGTTGCTACCTAAAGAACTGCTGGAGTTAAATGATAGATTTGAAGCCTATGTCACGAGACCACTCTATCAGTCATATTACTTGGGCACCAGGAATATATTCGCGGGTGAATATCCGGGCGACAAGAACGGAGAGAAGGCTCAGGGCAAGATAGACCAGATGGTTCATTTTGGAGTACGTCATTTCATCGACCTGACTGAGGAAGGAGAACTGCGGCCTTACTCTCATTTACTTCCCAAAGACTGCACATATACACGGTTCCCGATACGAGATGTAAACGTTCCTGACAGTGTGGAAAGTGTGGCGCGGCTAATAGGCCATATTCAGGAACTTTCTAAGCGGGAAGACGGATATGTGTATATCCACTGTTGGGGCGGTGTGGGAAGGACAGGCACGATCGTTGGCTGTCATTTGGCAGAAGACCTTAAAAAGTCATCATACAAATACAATCAGTCAATAAAAAGTGATGAACTGACAGAGTCCGTGATGCGTAAATTACGTAACAGTTTCTCACAAATGCCCAAATCTTCCCATCGGGTTACGCCTGAAACCAAAGAACAAGAAATATTTATCAAGAAATATATTGAGAGTTTGGACGAAAGAGAACAAAACCGCAAGGAACGTGTAAAGGACTGCATTCGTGGCAGTCTGATGGCAGGTGCCGCAGGAGATGCCCTAGGTTATCCCGTAGAATTTATGAGTAGGAATGCGATTCTCGTCCATTATGGTAACAATGGCATCACACATTTTGAACTTGACAGCAGTGGCAAGGCATTGGTGAGCGATGACACTCAGATGACGCTCTTCACAGCCAATGGTATGCTTATGGGACTGACTAGGGGCTACATGCGAGGCATCGGAGGCGAACCTGAGAACTATGTAGATGGCGCATATATTGACTGGTACTACACGCAAACAGGAAAACTGCAAGATGGAACGAAGCGAAATGATTGGCATTATACTTGGCTACGCGATTTGCCGGAACTGGCTTATCGCCGTGCTCCAGGCACCACCTGCATGAGTGCCTGTGAGAGCCTTTTATGTCATGATCGACCTCAGAATAATAGCAAGGGATGTGGGGGTATCATGCGTGTTGCTCCGATGGGATTGTTGGATGCGGCCTATCAGGTAATGAATAACAGGGGTTTATACCCGACAAGCCATTTGGCCGAGGCAGGTGCTAAGATAGCCAGAACGACTCACCTACACCCGTTAGGGTATCTACCCGCAGCATTAATGACGTTACTTATATCCCGAGTCGTTCCACTTGCTCCCGAAGAAGTGAAGGATTCCATCTATCAGATAGTAGAAGATGGATTGGATATGATGATGACAATGGAGGGAAATGAACATTACGGCGATAAGGGGTACTTACGAGAACTCACACGGAGAGCTGTAGATCTTGCTAAGTCTGAAGTCCCCGATGCCGATGCCATCCGACAGTTAGGCGAGGGTTGGACTGCCGAAGAAGCATGGGCCATCTCGCTGTACTGTGCACTGCGTCATATCGACAGCATGAAGGATGCCATCATCGCTGCGGTGAACCATGATGGTGACAGCGACTCTACTGGCTCCATCACGGGTAATATCATGGGGGCCATATACGGATATGAGGTCATAACCCATGAACGTCTCTTCTGCCCTGAAGGAAAAAGATTTGAAGACACGATAGAACTGCATAACATCATTCTTGCCTTGGCTGATGACCTTTACACTGGGTGCATTATCTCTGAATATGACCCAATAGAGACACCCGAAAAGAAACAATGGTATGCTCGCTACTGCGAAATGAAGCCAGTGGGGATTTGAAATGATAAAATGAAAGCAAATTCCGATATATTTGTGGTTACTTCCTATTTCGATATGACATAAACGGGTATAGTTGAAATGAAGAAGATAAAACGAAAGATGAGAATCCCGACAACGCTTGATGCTATCAAGGCGATGAGACGGGGAAGTCGTGAGGCAGAGATGGATCTGTTAGGCCCGGGCTTTCATTCGCATAACAAAATCCATAAATCAGATAAAGTATATACACGAAAGAAGAAACATAAAGGAGGGTGGTAAGATGCTCGATATAGAAAGAATCATACAGACAGGAATCCCAGACATTGCACCTGTATATGGCGGCGTGAGAGGGCGTACCATATCGTCTCATAAGCAGGCATACGCGTGGAAGACGATTGTAGCGGCGGGATTAAAGCAGGTGATAGATTTGCGAAAGGACTACTCAGCAAACAGATACCCTGAGCTTTGCCGTCAATATGGCGTGGATTATTTCCATTACCCTATAGATAACGACCACGAAACCATTGTAAAAATGGTAGAGCTTTTCCCTGTATTCTGTGAAAAGATAGACCAAGGGGATTTCTATATAGCATGTGCCATGGGACTCCATCGGACAGACATCGCACTCTGTACATATTGGGTGTTCTATGCTGCTGACAAGGGAATAGAACCTCCTCCCATCAGAGGCTATAGGCGGGAGGATGGTCACGACACCAATAAGATTATGCGCGTGCTCAATGCCTTTTATCAGTATATGACCGAAAGAGAGGGCAAAGAGCCTATGCCCATTGAGGTATTCAAGGAGAGAAAGAAAGTGATAAACGAATTAAGCAAAAGGTAGATTTATGGCAGCATGTAAATTAAAGAAAGGTGACAGAATATATGAGTGTCGTTATCATGAAGCGACATTGACAGAGTTGGTAACAGATCCTGAACTTCTTGTTCAAGGAAGTGATTCGCATTATTGGCATTGGAAAGCAAAAGTTATAGAGACAAACTCTCGCAATGTTAATCCTGGTGATGTCATCGAGTTTGGCATATCGGAGGAAGCTCCTCAATACGGGCCTAAACTGTTTCGAAAAAACATGTATGAGGTCGGTTATGATAATGCAGAGCCTGTGTTACCACCATTTGATACGAAGATGGATGAAACTCCGAAAGAGAATGGCGATGATGTTAAGCTTATAACAGGTTTGATATTCTGTAGTGACGAGCGCGGCATTATATGCCAGGGGCATCCTGCACTGGAGCAACTTTCTATACATCCTATAGGTGAAGGTATTCTATGGATAGGGGAAAGCCGTGGCCCATTGTTTTTTGCTAATTCCCATTCAGGTAAGGCGAGGCAGCTATTAGATGAGAATAGTAATCTGGTAGGATTTGAAGATCAGGATTTCGATTGGGAGAAATTAAAAGCTGTAGAGCATCCGTATGATGTGAATCATAAGCACGTGGACTATGGTGGCTTGGGACGATATTGGGATTTCAGCGATGGCATTTGTTGTCTTTGTTGGATGCTTCACCCAGATGGTCGCTATTATGCCGATGAAGATGGATTTGGCATGGAGGATGACGATGAGGAGAATATCTATTGTGTCATTGATAGCAACCTCCGTATTGTCATACCTTGGCAACCAATGACTGATGAGGAAATGGCAGCAAACATGAGAAAAGCAAGAGAAAAATATAAACAACGAAGAGAGTAACGAGATTCTCGGATCGAATTATCCTCCTTGTCTTTCGGCAAAGGAGGATTTTTTGTCTTCGTTGGTTACTTTGCGTGAATAGAAAGCATAAACAGACAAGATACATTAGTTGAATCAAGGAAGTTGTGCCCGACACGAAACAGGGCATGAAGTTATGGGTAAGAGATTATTGATATTGATGCTGATTATGTCAGCGAACTTGTCCATAGTTGCACAGGACAGCTACTATATGGACAAAGCTAAGGATTATATGCGTGATGCTGAATACTACACAAAGAAAGCAGAAGGTTACGACCGTGAAGCGGAATATTACAACAAGAAGGCACAAGGCTATTTGCGCGAAGCCGACTATTATACACGGAATAAGAAGTATGATAAGGCAAACACCTATAGCCGTTGGGCAAACGAAGCGTCAGACAAAGCCAGAACTCAAATGAGGTGGGCCAATGAAGCAAGGGAAAAAGCCCGTTTGAGGATGAAATGGGCGCAGGAGGCAATGGAAAAAGCAAGAAGGAGATAAAATGAAAATCAGTTATACATCATTTTCAGAGAAAGGTGGTCGTATGAATAATGAGGACTGCCGTAATGTGGTGAATATTGACGATGAACGGAAGATGTTCATTGTCTGCGATGGTATGGGTGGCCACGCCTTTGGTGAGGTTGCAAGTAAGACTGTGTGTGAATCCATCTCTGCATATTGGGAAGCACATTCACAAGAGAAAGATGGAGACAGTAAAGTTTATCGAGCAGCTAAAGATGCTCAAAAGACGTTGGACGAGAAATCTGGAATCTATCAGATGGGTACAACAATGGTGATGATGAGTATTGAAGGGCAAACGGCAACCATTGCACATACTGGTGACAGCCGCTGCTATGTAATCAACTTAAAGGGGAATGTCAAGTATAGGACGATAGATCATATCGAGACTGGCACACCATGGATTCCTTATATCAATAGGGCATTCTTCACTCGCCATCCAGAGCAAGCCGTTCCTGAAATTAAGCAGATTGAACTCGAACCGTGTGACAGGATATTGCTTTGTACCGATGGATTGTATAATGCCATCGATGATGAGACATTGCTCCATACATTACAGTGTGCAAAAGATGTTGAACAGGTTGCGAAGAAATATGATACCATCTGTCAGGATAGGGCCAATGACAACTATACTGCTATTATCGTAGAGGTAGAATAGATACGTCCACCATCAAAACTTTTTTGCTTCTCGTCGATAGCAATGGTTACTTTTCTTACTCTTTTAATCATAAAGGGGTAAGATGAATGGTTGTTAAACGATTAGGATGTTACGATTATGAAGCAGAATTACGACAAGATGATCCAGGAGAAAGCCGAGAGAGTTTTCTCTGTGATGGGAAAAAGAGTCTCAAAAGAAGATGTAACACGTATAAAGGAGGCTTTTGAATTTGCCAAGATGGCGCATGCTAACCAGAAAAGAAAGTCTGGTGAACCCTATATCTTCCATCCGATTGCTGTGGCTCACATTGTGGCAGAAGAGCTGATGTTAGGGGCAAACCCCGTCATAGCAGCATTCCTGCATGATGTCGTGGAAGACACAGAATTCACGATAGATGATATACAGAAGAGATTTGGCGATGATGTTGCATTTTTGGTACGCGTTGTCACCAAGCAGGATAAGGAACACTACGAGATGTCCAAGCAGTTGGATAACTTCAAGCAGATGCTGGACTCTATCCATTACGATATCCGTGCTCTTTTGATTAAGTTGGCAGACCGTCTGCATAACATGAGGACGCTGGGCAGTATGCCACCTCACAAGCAGATGAAGATTGCAGGAGAGACTGACTTCTTCTATGCACCATTAGCCAATCGTCTGGGGTTGTATGGCGTCAAAGTAGAACTGGAAAACCTGAGTCTTCTTTATCGGTGTCCTCATGAATATGGGGAGATTGAAAATCTGATTCTCCATGACCAGGAATCGCATCAGGAGCGTTTGTCTGCTTTTACTTCCAAGATACAGGCAGTGTTGGAACAAAATGCCATTTTCGCAAAAGTGTCTGCAGAATATCGGGGACCATATAGTTTGTGGCGCAAGATGCATAAGACAGGTGAAGACTTCAATCATCTGCCAGACCGTCATTTCGTAGAAGTGGTGTTCCCATGTGAGGATATGACTGTAGAGAAGGATGTGGTGCTGAAGATTTATGCCCGACTGACCAGCGTATTCCGGGAAAAGCCTTGCGGGATACTGAACTACATCGACTCGCCCAAAGAGAATGGTTATCAGAGTTTCCACGTACAATTGCTATCAGACTATGGCTGTTGGGAGGAAGTCCATATCTCCAGCGAGAGGATGGTTCGACACAATCAGATAGGCATTGTTGCCGAGCGCGAGGAGAGTAATATTAGCAAGTGGGTTGACCGATTCCGTAAGGTGTTGAGGGATATGGAACTCCACTTGAAAGATGGCGGTTTCATTGAGAATGTCGCCACCACATTCTACAACGATGACATCATGGTATTCTCTCCCAAGGGTATGGCTGTCAATCTGCCAAAGAAAGCGACAGCACTCGACTTTGCTTTTGAGATTCATAGCAAATTGGGTGAACATGCCAACTATGCAAGAATCAACGGACAGCTTGCATCTGTGAAGACTGAGTTACATCGTGGTGACGTGGTGGAAATCTTTGCCAGTGAACAGATTCAACCAAAGCAGGATTGGCAAGATACGGTAGTTACCTACAAGGCCAAGAGATTTCTGAAGAGTTATTTCTCAAAGCAGGAGAAATCCATCTACAATTTCTGTCCAGACTGTCATCCAATACCCGGTGAAGAGGTTATTGGCTTCAAGGAGGCTGACGGTACGATAACCATCCACAAGCGCAACTGTCCTGTTGCCATTGGCCTGGCTTCACAAAGAGGTGACTCTATCGTGTCAGTTGACTATGAGGAGAGTGCTTCTACCCTTTACCCTGTCAGCATACAGATATTGGCAGTTGACCGTTATCATCTGTTGAGCGACATTATCGATTGTATCACAAATGACTTGAAGTTGTCAATTGATGCCCTGAACACTTTGACTGTTGAATGCATTGTGAACTGTAACATCACATTCGGAGTGCATTCTTTCGGAGAACTCCAAACTATTATATCACACATATCAGCCATCAATGGCGTTGACGAAGTAAGAAGAGTATAAAATGAGAATAAAAGGAATATCTATGAAGTTGATTTATTTTCATGGTTTTGGCTCATCAGCAGCCAGTGGAACCATCCAGACGTTAAGAAAGAAGTTGCCGGACTTTGAGGTTATTGCACCAGACATTCCTGTTGACCCTGCTGAAGCCCTGCCGTTTCTCAAGGAACTGTGCAGCCAAGAACAGCCCAATGTCATTGTAGGTACAAGTATGGGAGGTATGTATGCCCAGCAGATGTTCGGTTACAACCGCATTTGTGTTAATCCTGCCTTCTTCATGTCGAAGACAAGTAAAGTATTGAAGGTCGGTAAGTTTGAGTTCTTCAAGCCCCGACTTGACGGCCAGAAAGAGTTTGTCATCACCAATGACATTATCAGGCATTTTGCCGAAATGGAAGAATATCTATTCGATGGAGTTACGCCTACAGACCAGGAACGAGTATGGGGTATGTTTGGCGACCATGATACTCAAGTGAACTGTGAAGAGGCGTTCCTCCAGCATTATAACAATGTGGTTCACTTCAAAGGTGGTCACAGACTGGATGATACAGCCATCAATGAGGTACTGATACCTCTGATTCATCTTCTGGCATAAAAATTCTTGTAAGTTATGGTTACTTGGGAGGATATGGTCTCATAAAAGGATAAAAGATCGATAATAGTTCAAGTTTAGTAGTTGCGCACGACACGAAGCAGTGTAGGAGATTATGAAGATGATGATGCTTATTAGTGCAGTAGTGATGTCACTGGTGGTCTCTGTGTTTGCTAACGCCCAGCATATCGAGTCAACTGGTCACGTTCATCACATCGGAACTACACACATGACCTCTCAGGGTACACACTGTAATGGAACAGTCGGGTGTGATTGTAAGGGGTTCTCGCCGATTACCAATGGCGATGTTTGGCAGCAGGCTTACTGTAAGCACTGCGGACACAAGAAGAGTAGTCATAAGTAATAATATGTAAGGAGAGAAGAAATTATGGAAGAAGTAAAGAACGAAACAAAGCAGATGAAGACACAAGTTTTTAATGTGGTCATCCTTGACAAGAGCGGGTCGATGGAAAACATTCGTAAAGCTGCAATCAGTGGATTCAATGGGACTCTGGCAGGAATCAAGAAAGCCCAAGAGAAATACAGTGACACTCAGGAGCATAATCTGTCGCTGGTGACATTCTGTGAATGTGAAACCAAGTATGTGTTTGACAAAGTACCTGTTGCAGAAGCACGTCAACTGACGATGGATGACTACCAACCTTGCTGCTGCACCCCTCTGTACGATGCGATGGGATTCACTCTGACATCGATGCGAAAGTACGTGAAGGACATCGAAGATGCCGTGGTTGTAGTGACTATTATTACTGATGGACTGGAAAACGCTTCTAAAGAATACTCTGGTTCGGCTGTCAAGCATCTTGTAGAAGAACTGAAAGGTGAAGGCTGGACATTCACCTACATGGGAGCCAATCAGGATTCGACGGAGATTGCTTTCAATCTCTCTATCCGCAACTCGCGTAACTTTGATTACTCAGCAAAAGGAACGATGGAAACGATGGCCAAGGACACCTGTACCCGTATGAACTTCTTTGGCAGGCTGCACGCTTTCCATTCTGGCCCCAAAGGTGTTGTCAGTAAGAGAGAGCGTAATGAGAGCTATGCAGCAATGGCAGATGAAGCATTCGACGAAGAGGAATCAAAGGGATAATTATTTATGGTTATGAAGCGTTATATTAAATTATTTTGGGCAGGGCTGACAGGTCTTTTGTCAGCCATTGCCAATTGGATTACCACTGTGTTAGGTATGACAGATGACTCCAAGTACGGTAAGTTTATCCGTCGAGTTGTAGGGACTTGTTTTGCAGTACTGGTACTTATCTTCACGGGAACCGTTCTTTGGGCTGTTGGTGAGGAGGTCTGGCGTAAGTTGGATTGCGGCTGGTTTAAGGCAGAGGAGATTGACTATTACGGCAATGAAGAGCTTTCTCGTGAGATTTCCTTCCACGAGGGATATGCAAAGGATGGCTATCTCTTCAATCGTGACAATAAGAAAGTTCTGAAAAACATCAGTTGGATAGCCAAGCCTTTAGGGGAAGATTCTCTGGTTTGCTATAGTAATGGCGAAAAGCGGGGCTATTTCAATATGTACACGGGTGAAGTGGTCATCAAACCTCAATATCGTCATGCATGGATATTCTCTGATGGTCTTGCATCTGTGGAAGATAACGGCTGGATCAAGTTCATTGACTATACGGGAAAGGTCGTGATAGATAATCATATCCGATATGTCCCTGGAATGGATGGCTACGTATTCCACAATGGCCATTGTGTTATACATAATAAGAAAGGTGACCGCCTGGGACTGATGAATAAAGAGGGAAAGACCGCTTTGGCTCCTGAGTATTCGAGCGTTGAACCGACAGACTCCTTCTGGATCGTCAGCAATGGAAAGGAAAAGTCTGTGTTGAATGCAAGTTTGGAAACAGTATTGCCTTTTATGGATGCGAAGGTATGGATTAACAATGGGATGATAGAAGTAACGATGAGTGATCATACAATCAGAACTTATTCATTGCAAGGTGAAATTATCGAGGACTTCCATATCAGCGAGGTTTCGCAGTTGTACTATGACACCAATGAGATTCGCTATAATTCCATCAAAACATACGATAACGAAGGGAATCTGTCAAGCGAAACAGAGAATAGTGAAGCAACTACTGGTTCTGGTGTAGCTCGTTGTCGTCGATACCAAGCGGAATACAATTGGTATGGACTGATGACACAAGACGGCCACGTTCTTACGCCCCCGTCGTTTTCGGACATAACAGCCATCGGCCCGGACTTGTATCTGTGCAAGACTGACTGTGAGCATGGATTTATCATCAATGGGAAAGGACAACGTGTAAAGTAGGATTAAGATTGCCAGCATGATTATGTGCTGGCAATCTAATCTTCAAATGTAGGTTGTTGTTGGGTAATGAACAGAATGAGAGTGATATGAAGAGTTTCTTTGTTTTTATTGCTGCCATATTGATGGCAAGTTGTGCCAAGTTGGAATTCGATGAAATAGCTGAATCTCCAATCAATGGCAAAGTGGATCTAGTGTGTAGTCCCTATCGGAACTTTGAATCTGATGGCTGGCATATCGTGTCATTGTATTTTTTAGACAAGGGCAGTAAGAGAATCAAGTCCAAGATTCGTAAGTCCTATTTTGAGGATTACTGGTATAGTTATGAACTTGATTCAGTCGGTGACTATAAGATGAAGTCATCCGTAGAGGATCCGTATTTATTGATAGACACATATAAATCAGAAGAAATAGCTTCAACTTTTACCTTTGACGGTGATACCATTAGGATTCATCGTTGTGGTGGCTTTCCTAAAGAGAATCCGAAATTTTCTTTGCTTGTTGTTATACAGAAAGAAGCAAATAATCCGTTAGACTCTACTTTGATAAACAGTACCAATAAAGCTGCGGCACTATAAAAACTTAAAACCTGACATGACCGATGAGCATAGTAAAATGATTTGAATATATAATGAAGAAATACTATATTGGCATGACAAGAAAATTATTCTATGTATTTGATATGGTGCTGCTTGCACTGTTGTTTTTCTCATTAGAGCATACAATGTTCAGGGAAGATATCATCATTGACACGATGCTCGATGTTGCCCTGTTGTTGCGCATTATCATCCCGTTCCTACTCTACCGTTACGAGAAGTTGGCAGTATGGCCGATAATGGCGTTCGTAATCTTGTTTGGTTATATTATTTTCTCTGATGCATTGTACAATACCATCCAAGGTATGGGAACGTTCCCTTCAATCGCGTTTAGTTCTGGCCCAACTTTAGACTATATGGTGCCAAAAAGAGACACTATGGGAATGGCAATTATGCGTGGTATCATCTATTGGACATGGTTGATTCCCATTGCCGTGTACGTCATTCAGACGGCTTGTAAGCTGACGAGGAACAACGGCTATCCCTGGTATTACTTTATTGGAGGTGTAATGTTCAAGGACAAGGTCGCAAAGACTCATCTGCGCATGGTTGCCATGCTTGCCATTGCCTATCTCATTGGCTTGTAAATGATAACGCAAAAGTATACCAACAAATAATTTAATAGTATACCAGTCCCAAAGAGCGCTGCAAATATACAAAGAGTTGAT
>JBGUIU010000008.1:0-1514 GCA_045113275.1 Paludibacteraceae bacterium | reverse complement strand
CTTGTACTGGTCCTGCACCTCACCGTATCTTCTGTATACCATATACATTTTTCTGTTGTACAGTTTCTTTTTGTATTTGTCAAACTGGCCGTGATTCATGAATTTCTGTATAATCATGTTGTTTATTGTAATTGTGCTTACATAACGCTTGTCTCCTGCACCGGTAGATGATGTAATGTGTCTTCTTCTGGTGTAGAGGAATTTTCGGTAGAAATAAATTCGCTCAGCACAGAAAAGTATGTCCCAATAAAAGATGTTGTCATGGAAAATAAGGCCTTCTGCAAACTGTGCACCTGACCTTTTTACAAAATCAAGGTTGTAGAACTTGCACCATGGTGTTACTGACATCTTAAAGATGTATTCACCCAAATCCTCATGGCTGAATATCCTATCGCCAACAAAATCGGCAAGTTCATTCATATCATAATAGTCATTGTGATAGTATTTGTCGAGCTCGTCATCGTAGTTCATAGCCTGGAAAACGACAAAGTCAACATCCTTTTCGGTTGCCACATCATAAAGCTCTTCCAATGCATTCAGTTCAATCATGTCATCTGCATCCATGCAGTAAAGGTATTCTCCTGTTGCATGGGTAATCGCCACGTTTCTTGCGGCTCCGCCTCCACGGTTTTCCTGATGGTACACCTGGACACGACTGTCCTTATCGGCGATTTCATTCAATATCTTAAGTGAATTGTCCACAGATCCGTCATCGACACATATCAGTTCCAGATCTGTAAGGGTCTGGTTTAAAATACAGTCGATTGATTCAACGAGGAAGTCTTCACCGTTGTAAACCGGCATTATAACAGAAACTTTAACCATAAAATTACCCCTTTTTGAAAATTCTCATTATTGACCTTAGAGGTTTTGTAATCTTCCAGCTTGTTGAATTGAACAGCAATACATGTTCCTCTTTAAGCTCTTCATTCTGTCTTTTCAGTGCTTTGTTTTCTTCTTTAAGAAGATAGTTTTCAAAGTTGTAGTCAAACTCTTCATGATTGGCTGATTTTAAGGTATTGTCCATAATCAGTTTTCCCTTGTCTGTGAGTGCTTCATACAGCTTGTCGAACAGTTCCTTATCCTCAGCTATCTTTTCATAATCTTCCTTCATTGCCTGGAAATATTCCTCCTTGTACTCGTCCTGGATATAGTTGTACCAGTGGAATACCTTATTTGTCTTTCTGATTCCCAGACCTCTGAGATATTCATAGAAATGTCCATGCTTTCTGAATATGTCCCATATCATATTGCAGATGGTAATGTAGCTTAGATACCTTCTGTCTCCGGCACCTGTTGAAGATGTAATGTGTCGTCTTCTGGTATATAGGAATTTGCGGTGGAAATAGATTCTTTCAGCCTGGAACAGTATGTCCCAGAAAAAGATGTTGTCGTGGAAAATGAGACCTTCTGCAAACTGTGCGCCGGACCTTTTTACAAAATCAAGGTTGTAGATTTTACACCATGGAGTTACGGAAATCTGGAATATGTAGTCTCCCAAATCCTTGTAGTTG
>JBGUIU010000007.1:0-12100 GCA_045113275.1 Paludibacteraceae bacterium | reverse complement strand
CGTTCTCGCTCGCAAGTCGGACACGTACCTGCACAGTCCCCCTTGTGCGTACACACAGCGGGTGTATAAGCGATCCCGTTAGCGTCTGCTATTTGCTGACGAACTTTCCTAAGAAACTCACATGTCTTTTCCCCTTTGGACATAAATACGTATTTATCGAGCGATATTACCTGTCAACAATCACAAAAATAATAATAATTCTAAGAAAACAATTCAAAAACAATACATTGATACGATTTTTTATAGAAGTTCCATTGGTTTTATAAAATAATCAGAGAGGCGAAACTTTGTAGAATATAGTCGAATTTTGTGTTTTCTTGTAATAAAGGTGAATTTATGGAACACACCTATAGATATATGTTCGAAAAAATTGTAATTTTGTGCTGATCATGAAAGTATTTACTATTTAAATCAAAAGGAGAAAAATATGAGAAAAAAAATTATAGTTACAATTTTTTTAATGTTATCGTTTATGGCAGCAAATGCAGCAGATAAGAATACACAGCAAAAAGATGTTGTGGTTGAATTGAAGACGGAGTTTGGAACCATGAAAATATTGTTGTATGGGGATACACCTCAACATCGTGATAATTTCATAAAATTAGTGAAGGAAGGATTTTATGATGGTCTTTTGTTCCATCGTGTCATAAAAGATTTTATGATTCAAGGTGGAGATCCAGGTTCGAAGAATGCTCCAGCCTCAAAACAATTGGGTGCAGGTGATGTGGGATATACAATTCCAGCAGAGTTTGTTTATCCGAAGCATTATCATAAAAAAGGTAGTTTGGCAGCTGCACGTCAAGGCGATCAAGTGAATCCAGAAAAACGTTCTTCAGGTTGTCAGTTCTACATCGTTCAAGGAAAGAAACTAAGCGATGCGGAAATAAAGCAGATGGAACTGGGTATGTTGGGTAAAGCCAAGGAGAAAAGATTCTATGAAATCGTTAGAGAAAGAAGTGAAGAAGTTCAAAAAGCAAGATCAGAGAATAATCAGAGTGCGTTGATGAAACTGCAAAATGAGATTATCGCGCAGATGGAGAAAGAATTTGAGTCTAAAGCTTCAGAATATCAGATGCCTGCAGAGATGAAGGAGGCATATAAAACAGTCGGTGGAACTCCATTCTTGGATAATGAATACACAGTCTTTGGTGAAGTAATTGAGGGATTGGAGGTGATTGATAAAATAGCAGCAGTAGAGACTAATCCTGGAGACAGACCAAAACAAGATATAAAAATGACTATCAAGATAGTCAAGTAATTACTAAAAAACAAAGCAGAGGAATGTGTCATTGATACGTTCCTCTTTTTTTATTAATTCCAAATGCTTTTGAAATAGATCCAGATGAAATAACCGCAGACCATCAACTTGAAACCAGTGTTGAAAAGGAAACCGACAAATGAGCCAAATCCTGCTTTTAATGCATTTTCCGCTCTTTTCCCAGAGAGCAGTTCACCTACGATGGCACCAATCATCGGACCTAAAATGATGCCGAGAATTCCGAAGAAAAATCCGACTAAAAGACCGATTGTGCTTCCCCATACGCCCCATTTACTGCCTCCGAATTTTTTGGTGAACCAGATGGGTAACATATAGTCAGACGCTTGTGCTATGATGGTGAGTACAATAAAAAGAATGAATTGGGTGGACGTGAAATCAACTGCATCGGTAAAATGAAGGAGAAGAAGTCCGATTAAAGATAGCGGAACCCCAGGAACAATGGGAACGATACATCCAATAAATCCTAGAATGACAAGAATGCCACTGATGATGATAAGAGCTATATCCATAGATTCAATATTTAAGAAACAAAAATATATATTTTAAAATTTGGAAGGATAAATTCGATAAAAAAAAACTTTTTTTTGCATAAGAATCATTCAATTTAAAATGTTTTTCGTTAAATTTGCGAACGTTGTCGGATGAAGACAATTTAGAGTATTAACGCTTAGTAGATTAGAATATGCAAGAACAGATGAATTCTCAAGACGTAAATGAGGTAAATGAGGAAAACAATGTGATTCAATCTCCTGCTTTTGAAAGTTCAGAATCTCAAAAGAATGAAAAAGTAAGTGAAGATGTTTCATTAGAGACGGAAGCGTCTGAGGAGGTACTTGAAGACTATAATGATTATACAGAAGGCCAACTGGTGGAAGCCGCTAAAGAGTTAATGAAAAGTAACCCTGAAACCTATTCTTCTATCAAGGGGAATATGGAAGCTATTAAGCATGCATTCTATCGTAGGCTAAAAAATAAAAATGAGGAATTACTTCATAAGTTTATTGAGGACGGAGGGAAGAAAGAAGATTTTTCTCCTGTGATTAATCCGTTGGAGGAAGAATTACGTGAGATTTTAAATAAATTCAAAGAGAAAAGAAGATTTGAGATTGCACGTGCTGAGGAAGAGAAGAACGAGAACTTAAATAAGAAGAAGAAAATTTTGGAAGACATCAAAGCGTTGTTGGATTCTGAAGAGGACTTCTCTGCTAAATTGCCTCAGTTGAAGAAACTTCAGCAGGAGTGGAGAGAGGTAGGAGTGGTACCTGCCAGTGAAGTGAATTCATTGTGGAAGAATTATCAGCTATATATAGAAAATTTTTACGACAATCTAAAGATCAACAATGAACTGAGAGATTATGATTTTCGTAAAAATCTAGAGGCAAAGGTGGCGCTTTGTGAACAAGCAGAGCAGTTGCAGGAAGAAAAAGAGATTCTTACAGCTTTCCGCAAATTACAAGCCTTGCATGAAGAGTGGCGTGAGATCGGTCCTGTTTCTCGTGAGAACCGCGAGAGTATATGGACTCGTTTCAAGAATGCTTCAACCGTTATCAACAAACGCCATCATGACTATTTTGACCAGTTGAGAAACTCTGAATTGGAAAACTTAGAGAAGAAAAAAGCGTTGTGCGAGAAATTGGAGTCCATTGATTTGACGTCTTTTAATACGTATAAAGAGTGGCAAGCCAAGGCTGATGAGATTATGGCTATTCAAGAAGAGTGGAAAAGCATCGGCTTTGCACCTAAGAAAGATAATGTAACCATATACGAACGATTCAGAACAGCCTGTGATAATTTCTTTAAAGCGAAAAATTCATACTATAAGAATGCAAAAGAGCAAGCAGTCGTCAATTTGAATAAGAAGATTGCACTGTGTGAAAAAGCTGAGTCGTTGAAGGATAGTACAGATTGGAAGCAGACTACAGATATTCTTGTTCAATTGCAGAAAGAGTGGAAGACAATCGGTGCAGTTCCTAAGAAACAGTCAGATGTAGTATGGAATCGTTTTGTTTCTGCTTGTGATTACTTCTTTGAACAGAAAAATCTTCAAACCAAATCTTTGAAAGATGAACAAGAAGAGAATCTGAAGAAAAAGAAAGAACTTATTGAAAAGATAAATTCGTTGGAGATTGGAGCAGATACGAATAAATCATATGCAGATTTAAAGGCATTGATTGCTGAGTGGAACGAGGTAGGTCATGTGCCATATAAAGAGAAAGATAAACTATATAAAGCATATAAGACAGCAATTGATGCTCAGTTTGACAAATTGAATTTAGATCAAGCTTCTCGTAGAATGAATGTATTTATGTCTAATCTACAAGAATTGAAAGGAAAAGGACAGGAGAAAGCATTCTATGCAGAACACAGAAAATTGCTTCGTCAGTACGAAACGTTAAATCATGAGATTTCAACATACGAGAATAATATAGCCTTTTTCTCATCATCCTCTAAAGGTGTATCGGGAATGGTAAAAGAGTTGGAGTTGAAGATTAACAAAATGAAGAAAGAACGTCAGCTTTTGATGGATCAGATTAAACTGATGGAGAAGTCGGCAGAGTAATATGCAAAGCATAGACAGATTATTATTTAAAGTTATATATATAATTTAGTTTTTAATTTTTTTTGTAGAAAAGTATGAAACCTTTTGATGAAGATTTGCAAGAGGATTCCGTGAGGAACTACAATGCAGAGGGGAGCGAAAATGCTCAACCCGTAAGAAAAAGTTTTAACCCTAATTTCACAGAGGACAACAAGTTGTCTCATTCTGCTGATGGACAACGTAGACCTCGTAAGCGAGTTGGAGAAACAACGAGATTTTCTCAAGGAACGGATTATTCGAATAATCGTCCTTATCGTCCTAGAAATGATTATAATCAGGATGGCGGATATGGACGTGGGGGATACAACAACCGCGGTTATAACAACAATCGTGGCGGTGGTTACAATAACAATCGTTCTTACAATGGAGGTTATAATAATGGTGGTTATGAGAGAAATTTCGATCCTAACTTCAATAACGCGTCTAAGTTTGAAGTCAATTTCGATTTAGATGAAAACAATGGGAAACCAGTTGGAGATGGAAACGGAATGCCACAACAATCATACGATAGAGATATGAATTATCGTCAGGATAATCGTCAGTATGATGGTTATAATGATAATCGTGGATATGGAAACAATAACAACCGTAGAGGTTATGGTAATGGCATGAATCGTGGCGGTGGCTATAACAACAATCGTGGCGGTGGCTATAACAACAATCGTGGCGGTGGTTATAACAATAATCGTGGCGGTGGCTATAACAATAATCGTGGCGGTGGCTACAACAACATGGGTGGTGGCTACAATAACCAAGGAGGTGACCGTCGTTCTAATTTCGGTGGCAAACAAAACCGTCAGGGAGGAAAAGGAAACTTCCAAAAACCTAATCTGACTCGTCCGATTGAGTATAAGTCAATCGTAGAAGATCCAAATGAAGAAATCCGTTTGAATAAATTCTTGGCTAACGCAGGTATCTGTTCTCGTAGAGAGGCTGATGAGTTGATTCAAGCAGGTGTAGTAACAGTTAACGGAACAGTGATCTCTGAGTTAGGAGCTAAGATTCTACGTAAGGATGAGGTGAAGATTAATGATCAGTTGGTTTCACCAGACAAGAGAATCTATCTTTTGTTGAACAAACCAAAAGATTGTGTCACTACAAGTGATGATCCATATGCAAAGACAACGGTTATGGATTTGGTGAAAAATGCTTGTCGTGAGAGAATCTATCCAGTAGGTCGATTGGACAGAAATACAACAGGTGTGTTGTTGTTGACCAACGATGGAGATTTGTCGGCTAAGTTAACTCATCCAAAATATAATAAGAAAAAGATTTATCAGATAATGCTTGATAAGCCATTGGAAGAAGAACATTACAACCAGATATTAGCTGGTATCGAATTGGAAGATGGTGAAATCAAGGCTGATGAATTACATATATTGGAAGAAGGAGAAGGACGTATGGTGGGTATAGAAATCCATTCAGGAAGAAATCGTATTGTACGTCGTATATTCGAGCACTTCGGTTATCGTGTGGTTCGTTTGGATCGCGTTTATTTCGCCGGATTGACAAAGAAAAATCTGAAGAGAGGTCAATGGAGATTCTTGACAGAGAAAGAAGTATCTATGCTTCGTATGGGAGCATTTGAATAATTAGTTAATAGGGGATTTTATAATCCCCTTAAATTTGAATAATATGAAAGTGGATGTATTATTAGGATTACAATGGGGTGACGAGGGAAAAGGAAAGGTCGTTGACGTTTTGACTCCTGGTTATGACGTTGTAACTCGTTTCCAAGGCGGACCTAATGCTGGGCATACATTAGAGTTTGAAGGTCAGAAATATGTGCTTCGCTCTATTCCTTCTGGAATTTTCCAGGGAGGAAAAATCAATGTGATAGGAAATGGTGTTGTATTAGATCCTGCATTGTTTAAGAAAGAAGTTGAAGAGTTGGAAAAATCAGGTCATAATTTGACAGAACGATTGTTCATCTCCAAAAAAGCACATTTAATATTACCTACTCATCGTCTTTTGGATGCGGCTTATGAATCAGCTAAGGGTTCGTCCAAGATAGGAACAACGGGTAAAGGTATAGGCCCTACTTACACTGATAAAGTTAGTCGTAATGGATTAAGAGTGGGTGATCTGCTATGCAATTTTGAAGAGAAATATAATCGTGCGATTGCTCGTCACAAAGAGATTTTAAGCCATTATAACTTTCAATATGACTTGGCTCCTATCGAAAAAGAGTGGATGGAGGGCGTTGAGAAATTGAAACAATATAATTTCATTGATAGTGAACATGTCTTGAATGGTCTTTTATCTGAAGGTAAAACTATCTTGGCTGAGGGTGCTCAAGGAACTATGTTGGATGTAGATTTCGGTTCATATCCATTTGTGACTTCATCCAATACAATTTGTGCTGGCGCATGTACAGGTTTGGGTGTTGCCCCTCGTAAGATCGGTGATGTGTTTGGTATCTTCAAAGCATATTGTACGCGTGTGGGTTCAGGTCCATTCCCTACAGAACTTTTTGATGAGACAGGCAAGAAGATTCGTGATTTAGGACATGAATATGGTGCAGTGACAGGTCGTGAGCGCCGTTGTGGTTGGATCGATTTGGTAGCTTTGAAATACGCTGTTATGATTAATGGTGTAACGAAGCTGATCATGATGAAGAGTGATGTCTTGGATGATTTCGAAACAATTAAAGCTTGTGTTGCCTATAAAATCAATGGTGAGGAAACAGATGAGTTCCCATTTGATGTAACAGAAGGAAATGTCGAGCCTATTTATGCTGAGTTGAACGGATGGAAAACCAATATGACTAAGATGAAGAGTGAAAATGAATTCCCTGAGGAGTTTAATGCATATCTTGATTTCTTGGAAGATTATTTGGAAGTTCCAATTAAGATTGTTTCTGTCGGACCAGACAGAGAACAAACGATTGTTCGATATAGAGATTTTGAATAATAAATAAAAATTAAGGGTATGCCTTCGTGGGATACCCTTTTTTGTTGTATGAAGTTAGACGAAACAGCATTACAAAGTTTTGTAAGAAACGAGTTAGGTCAGGATCATACGGGGCATGGGTATCTGCATGCTGTTCGTGTGGTGAAGAATGCACGTAGGATATTACAAAAAGAGAAAGGGGATGAACGGATAATTGTTACAGCTTGTTATTTGCATGATTGTATAGATCATAAATTGTTTGATAACATAGAAGAACAAAAGTCCAAGGTGAAAATGCTCCTTTCTTCGTTGTCCTATTCGGATTCGGAAAAGAGTGCGATTTTATTCATCATGGAGAACATATCGTTCAGCGCTGGTAAAAGTGCGGAATTGACGGATTCAAATGCCAGGATTGTCTGTGATGCAGATCGATTGGATGCAGTAGGGGCGATAGGGATTATTCGGACCATAGAATATGGTGCTTCTCGGAATAGAGCTTTCTATAATGAAGAGATGAAAATAGGGGAGTTGGATAGCATAGAAAAAGATACGTCGTTAGCTCATTTTTATGATAAATTGTTGAAGTTGAAGAGCCTTATGTTTACAGAAACAGCGAAGGAACTGGCGGAGGAACGAAGTCTGTTTATGGAGCGTTTTTTACAACAGTTCTATTCGGAATTGTAGCATATATAAAAAAAGTCTATCTTTGCATGAAACACGTTAAAAAATTGTCAAATTAATTTGTAGTTGTATATAAAATGTTTTCAGGAAGAGTACGATATGTAGTATTGTTGTGTTGGGCCGTTTTCGTTGCAAATGCTCAGACAACTAAGGAGTATATGATGGACCATATAGTGTTAACCTCAGGTAATTATGTTCCATATCCAGATCAGTTCCCTGCGCAGACAAAAGCGCCAAAGGGGTACAAACCGTTTTATATTAGTCATTATGGACGACATGGATCAAGGTATCATCATACAGCGAAAGATTACTTGAACATGTATCAGATATTTGCGAAAGCAGATTCAGCCAATGCATTGACGGAAAAAGGAAAGAGTGTAGGTCAACGGTTTAAACAGATGTATGATCTGTACTATGATCGAGCAGGGGATTTGACAAAGAAAGGCGCACAACAACATAGAGGCATCGCTGAGCGAATGTATCATTCATTTCCTACGGTATTCAAAAAGAATGCTGTGCTTGATGTGAAATCCTCCACATCGGTTCGTTGTGTGATGAGTATGGATGCTTTTTGTCAGCAGTTGAAAGCCATGGAACCTACTTTGCAGATCAATAATGAGTCCAGCAAACGTCTGATGTATTATTTGGCAAATGATCCAATGGAAGACAAAAACAAACGATTGGCAAGAGAAGAGTGGGAGAAACCATTTGGAAATTTGCATTATCGATTGATCCATCCAACAAGGATGGTGCAACAGTTGTTTTCCGATATGAATTATGTGAATGCACATGTGGATACAATTGCGTTTATGCGTAAATTCTATGAAATCAAGGGAAGTTTGTTGAGTGATGATTCTCCTATAAACTTTGATGATGTATGGACGAAAGAAGAGATGTATAATAATTGGGTTGTTCAGAATGCATGGTGGTACGGAGCCTATGGACCATGTCCGATGACATTGAACAGAAGTCGTTATTTTGCCAATGATTTATTGAAACATATTTTAGATGAGGCAGATGAAGCCATAAAGAAGGGTGATATACAAGCAAGTTTACGCTTTGGACATGATACAGCTTTATTGCCATTGACAGCTCTGTTGGGGTTGAGTGGCTGTAATGATCATGTAACAGACTTAGACTCTTTGTTATCCTATTGGAATGAGTATCGGATTATACCAATGGCTGCCAATATACAGTTTATTTTTTATCGCTCAAAAAAGAATGCTGATATATTGGTTAAGGTTATGTTGAATGAAAGAGAGGTTTCATTGCCTATAAAATCAGAACAATCACCTTATTATAAATGGGAAGATGTAAAAAAATATTATAGAGATTTAATGAATAAAAACGAATAATAGACTATTTTCTCTATTTTATTCTTATCTTTGTAAGATTTTAGATGTAAATAAAGACGATAAAAAAAATTAAAAAGATGAATGTAATTACAAAGACGGTCGCATTACCAGACGGTAGAACCATTTCTATTGAGACTGGAAAGTTAGCAAAGCAAGCGGATGGTTCAGTTGTTGTTCGTATGGGTAATACGATGTTGTTAGCAACGGTTTGTTGCGCAAAGGATGCTGTTCCTGGCACTGATTTCATGCCGCTTACAGTAGAGTATAAGGAAAAATTTGGTGCCTATGGAAGATTTCCTGGCGGATTTACTAAGAGAGAAGGAAAAGCATCTGATTACGAGATTTTAACAGCTCGTTTGATAGACCGTGCTCTACGTCCTTTGTTCCCCGATGATTTTCACGCAGAAACATTTGTGAATGTTTTGATGATTTCAGCAGATGGTGTTGATCAACCAGATGCATTGGCAGGATTGGCAGCATCGGCAGCATTAGCTGTTTCTGATATACCTTTTAATGGTCCGATTTCTGAGGTTCGTGTTGCACGAATCGATGGAAAATTCGTGATTGATCCAACATTTGAAGAGTTGGAAAAAGCTGACATGGATTTGATGGTAGGTGCTACTTATGAAAATATCATGATGGTGGAAGGTGAGATGGATGAAGTTTCTGAACAAGACTTGTTAAATGCATTAAAGGCTGCTCATGATGCAATTAAGCCAATGTGTTTAGTACAGAAGGAGTTGATGAAGGAACTTGGTACGGAGACAAAACGTGAATATTGTCATGAGGAGAATGATGAAGATTTGAAGAAAGATGTATGGGATAAGTGTTATGACAAAGCTTATGCGTTAGCTACATCTGCAAATACAGACAAGCATGATCGTGAAGAGAAATTCTCATCCGTAAAAGAGGAATATGTTGCTTCTTTAAATTTGACAGATGAAGAGTTGGAAGCAAAGATCGGCATGATTGACAGATATTATCATGCAGTAGAGAAGGAAGCTATGAGACGTTCAGTCTTGGATGAAGGAAAACGTTTGGATGGTCGTAAGACAACTGATATCCGTCCAATTTGGTGTGAAGTTGGATATCTTCCAGGCCCTCATGGTTCTGCTATTTTTACTCGTGGTGAAACTCAATCTTTAACAACTTGTACATTGGGTACTAAGTTGGATGAGAAGTTGATCGATGAGGTATTGGTTCATGGTAAAGAACGTTTCTTGTTACACTATAACTTCCCTCCATTCTCAACAGGTGAGGCAAAAGCTCAACGTGGTGTAGGTCGTCGTGAGATCGGTCACGGTCATTTGGCTTGGCGTGCATTGAAACGTATGATTCCTGCTGATTATCCATATTGTGTACGTGTTGTTTCTGATATCATGGAGTCAAACGGTTCTTCTTCAATGGCTACCGTTTGTGCAGGAACTTTGGCATTGATGGATGCAGGTGTTAAGATTAAAAAACCTGTTTCAGGTATCGCAATGGGATTGATTACCGATAAAGGTAATGTGAAATATTCAGTTCTTTCTGATATCTTGGGTGACGAAGATCACTTGGGTGATATGGACTTCAAGGTAACTGGAACAAAGGATGGTATCACAGCTACTCAGATGGATATCAAGGTAGATGGTCTTTCATACGAAATTTTGGAGAAGGCGTTGAACCAAGCTAAAGAGGGACGTTTGCATATCTTAGGTAAGATTACTGAGACAATCGCAGAACCTCGTGAAGATTTGAAACCTCATGCTCCTCGTATCGTAGCCTTTGATATTCCAAAGGATATGATTGGTGCTGTAATAGGCCCTGGTGGTAAGATTATTCAAGATATCCAAGAGAAATCTGGAGCTACAATTACAATCGAGGAAATCGATGGTAAGGGTAAAGTTGAAATCGCAGCTACTAATAAGGAATCATTGGATAATGCAGTTGCTCGTGTTAAAGCAATTGTTGCAGTTCCTGAAGTAGGTGAAGTTTATGATGCTAAGGTTAAATCAATCATGCCTTATGGTGCATTTGTTGAGTTTATGCCTGGCAAAGAAGGTTTACTTCATATCTCTGAAATCGAGTGGAAGCGTATCGAAAAGATGGAAGATACAGGAATGAAAGAAGGTGATATGATTCAGGTTAAATTGCTGGATATTGATTCAAAGACTGGTAAGTTTAAACTTTCTCATAAGGCTCTTCTTCCTCGTCCACAGAAAGAAGAGAAAAAAGCAGAATAATATAACTTTGTTATAGATAGAGAGTCCGATTACAAAAAAATGTGATCGGACTTTTTTATTTCCCATCGATTGAAGAAAAAGATGTATCTTAGTGAAATTTTTATTTAAGAGTTATATGGAACGTTTTTTTATTTCGCTTGTTATATTTATCTTGTTGGTGCCACTTCTGTTTCTGTTGTATTTTACAATAGTTAAGTATCGACCATTGCCAGAGGAGCAGATTGATGAGAGTGAGGTGAGTGATGTGATTCCTGTGGATACTACCTTCCATTTTTGTTTGTGGAATATTGGATATGCTGGATTAAATAAAGAGATGGATTTCTTTTATGAAGGAGGTACAATGGTGCGACCTTCAAAAGAAACGGTCTATCATAACATGGATAGAATGACAGCGTTTTTAAGTAAGAATACATCCTGTGATTTCTATCTCTTACAAGAGGTGGATGTTAACTCGAAACGCAGTTATTATTTGAATGAAGTGGAGTTTTTGAATGATAGTCTGCAATTGGGAAATCATTATTTTGCGTTAAATTATAAGGTTGATTTTGTGCCACTTCCAATACGTGAACCAATGGGTAAGGTTGAGGCTGGATTGCTTGTGCTGACGAATAAGAAAGCCTTTTCATGTAAGCGATATTCGTATCCTTATAATTTTAAGTGGCCGTTATGTCTCTTTTTGTTAGATCGTTGTTTTATGACGTTGAGGTATAAGACGGATAATGGAAAAGAGTTAGTGGTGATTAATACGCATAACTCAGCATTTGATAACGAGGGAAAGCTTAGAATTGCCGAGTTGAATGATTTAAGGGATTTCATGGTGAAGGAGTATGAGAAGGGGAATTATGTTATTGCCGGTGGAGATTTTAATCAATCACCAGTAGGAACCAAGCAATATGTGGAAGGGGAGGTGTTTGATGTGATGGATTATATCGTTATACCAGATACGTTATTTTCTGCAGATTGGCATTATGTGTATGATAATAATCATGCTTCTAACCGACGTGTTGATACAGTTTATGTTAAGGGGAAAACACGTGTTTCTTTGGTCGATTTTTTCTTGACTTCGCCTAAT
>JBGUIU010000006.1:0-2869 GCA_045113275.1 Paludibacteraceae bacterium | reverse complement strand
ATCACCCAGATTATGAAAAACGCCAAAAAGCGTTTGGATAATTTGTGTTTTTTTGACCCAAAACTTGTGTTTTTTTGACCGAATATCGTTTTAACTAGCTATTGACCTGTGAATTACAGAAACAATCAGGAGAAAGCATCCGCAACAGCACTTGTCCCCATCAGTATCGCCCCATGACACAAGAAAAGCCGGCCCGCAAGCCAGCTTCTCCTGTTGTATTATATTCTACAATTTGTCAATAGTCTTTCTCGCCCGTAATAAAATTCTTGATCCGATGCAGCGTGAAGCCAAACACCCGATGCGACCACCGCGACAAGCACCTTTACTACCCAAGAAAAGCTGCGACAATACGTTGACAGGCCTTCCCATCACCGTAAGGATTGACAGCCTTACTCATTTTCTCATATGCTGAAGGATCATCAAGCAGCATAGATACTTCATTAACTATTCTGTCGTAATCCGTACCAACCAAATGCACTGTTCCACTAGAAAGTGCCTCTGGGCGTTCAGTAGTATCACGCATAACAAGGACTGGTTTACCTAATCCAGGAGCTTCCTCTTGGATTCCGCCTGAATCCGTTAAAACTATCGTAGATTTCTCCATCAAGTAAACGAATTGAACATATTGTAAAGGTTCAATAAAAAACATATTTCCAAGACCATTCAAGTCTTGGCCGAACACTTCGTGGATAGGCTTACGCACATTCGGATTCATATGCATCGGATAGACAAAATCCACATCTTGGTATTTCTTTTTCAAGGCCATGATTGCATTACAGATGTTTATGAATCCATCTCCAAAGTTCTCACGACGATGACCAGTAATCAACACAAGTTTCCTCCCCCCCTTCAGACGGTTAACATCATAACCAGCTAAAGCAAGTAACTCATTTTGAGCGTTTGCGAGGTTTTTGTCATTCTTTAATTTTTCAACCACCATGTGAAGGGCATCTATCACAGTGTTTCCTGTCACAAATATCTCTCCTATAGCTTTTTCCTCTTTCAGATTATCCGCAGAAAGAGAGGTCGGCGAAAAATTGTATGTTGCAATGCGACCTGTTATTTGACGATTAATCTCTTCTGGCCAAGGGCTATAAATATTTCGAGTTCGAAGCCCTGCCTCAACATGTCCAACAGGAATCTGCTGATAGAAAGCAGCCAGTGCTGATGCTGTAGAAGTAGTTGTATCACCATGCACAAGAACAACATCAGGTTTAACGATCTTCAACACATCGCGCATGCCTGTCAGCACTCTAGCTGTCAAGTCATAAAGATCCTGTCCTGGCTTCATAAGATCGAGATCGTAGTCTGGTTTTACGTCAAATATAGTAAGCACCTGATCAAGCATTTCTCTGTGTTGACCAGTCACACAAACGATTGTCTGAAAGTCATCTGGATGCTTTTGAAATTCCTTGACCAACGGACACATTTTTATAGCTTCGGGACGTGTCCCAAAAACCAACAATATCTTTTTCATTCTTGCCTAAATGCTCTAAAAGTCGCAATATCAGATAATTTCGAAATAACTGCTTCTCCAAATATTCTAACCATAAATAACTTAAGGCTATGCCTTAACCGCATCCACAAAGGAAGTTTACGCCATGATGCTGCAAAATGATGAATACATACAGTATTTTTGGTAATACGTATCTTGCCTGTAGTATGGTCCTTTGGACAAAAATAATCAGCTGGATACATAGTACAAAAGTTTGGGAAATCTTGGTACGTATTATCGAGTATTAGCCCCTTTTCTACCATATAGTCAGTTATCACTTTGGTATTAGTTGTCATGTCTAAACTCCCATCAGGCATTACAAAAGCCCTATCATTGTACTGGTCCAATAACTCCTTTGCCCATATTGAGCCTTTCTCGGCAGCCATCATTCCCGTCGGCACAGTATAATCGGTTTCAAACCCAGAAAACATAACGTGATGTAAAAATGGATTAAATGATTTCAGCACCTCAACATCAGTATCCATGTACACACCTCCCTCTGTATAGAGAGCGTACAGACGTACCACATCAGTCACAAAGGCATACTTCCTATTATCATAGGCCTCTGCGGCATACTTATATTTGCTGAGGTCAAAGTTATCCTCATTCCATTCCTTGATTTCATAATCAGGAAGAAACTTTTTCCAACTCTCAATACATTTATTGGCCAAGTCATTTTTAGGACCTCTACCAAACCAGCAATAATGAATAACTTTAGGTATCATGAATCAAATTAGAAAAAACACAAAACAAATGAAAAAGATCTAATCAAGAGCTTCTCGCAATGCATCAATATATTGCCTTCCAAACTCTTTATCGGGTTCCATGTAGTTGCCTTCTCCCCATTCATTCCATGATCTCAAGAATAAAATACGATGTTCAGGCTGTTTATGTTTGATAATTCCAACAGCCTGTTTGACATGCTTTTTAAACAGTTCAGGAGTTGAGCCATAGAAAATCACAGCACGATATAAACTACGAGGAGAATGATCATAGTTTGCAACAATTGTCGGATATATGTTCTCTTGCCGATCAATCTCTGTAAAAAAGTATTTTATTATATCTTTATAGTGATATTTCTTTAAGAGAAATCTGGATGAATAAAAACGTTGAAGTTTGGGAAACAGATAAGTCCTCAGCCAAGAGGCTTTCATCTCTGCTGAATAAAAGTTCTCCCAATTTAATGCATCGAATCCCAGATCAAGTGTTTTTCTATACCCTTTCAACGGCCCACCTTGCAATCCAACGAAATGAACACCTTTCAGACCATTCTCCTCTGCAAGCCTATTCCACATTTCCATGAAATGGGAAGGATTGGGCAAGAACAATGGTGCCCAAACCAGAAACAGGGGCTTATCATCTACAGTGATGTAG
>JBGUIU010000005.1:0-59704 GCA_045113275.1 Paludibacteraceae bacterium | reverse complement strand
GCACCTTGTGCATTTTGAAGCATTCTAGCATGATAGGTCATATACCAAACGCCCTTAAATTCGAACATAGCATGGTGGTTGTTACCTCCATGATTACCACTAAGAAAATCATCTTGATTGAGGTAAGCTACACCCGTATAAGAGAAAGGACCCATCGGATTGTCGCTTGTCATATAACATATCTGAGCATTGGTCATTGGGTTACCCGTACAGTTCCAGTTGGAACAATAACTATAAATGTACTTTCCTGCAATTTTGTTTATACCCGAATCCTCAAACAGATAAGGAGGATTGATAGTTGCTGGAGCACCGTCCAATTCGACCATGTTATTTTTGAGTTTAGCCACACGAGCCGTACCTGGATTGGATTCTTTTCCTTTAGGAACACCACCACCGAAGTAGATGTAACCTGTGCCATCATCGTCGATCAAGACTGCAGGGTCGAATATCCACTCGACATTGCCACAGTTTTGTGTGCTTCTATTAGCAAGAGCGCTTCCTCTTGGATCAGACCAAGGTCCCCAAGGATTGTCGCTGGTAAGAACACCGATACCACCACCGTTGTCGGCAAAATAAAGGAAGAATCTCTCCTTTCCGTCGATTGTCTTGTGACAAGCGGAAGGAGCCCAAGAGTTGCTTGCCCATTTAGCAGGACCAGAACCATTACGACCTGCAACATCCATGACACCATGGTCGGTCCAGTTCACCATGTCTTTAGAAGACATACAGTTAATGGTTTTAATAGCAGCATATGAGTTCGTACTGTTAGGATGCGAATCATACTCTTGTTGGTCGTTGGTCATATAGATGTATACCTCATCGTTATAAATCATGGCGAATGGGTCTGCACCATAGCGTGTTATATACGCGGGATTGTGGTTCGAAAGGGATTTCGGACCTTTGGCTAACGTCATGCCACTGAAATAGCTGGCAGGGTCTGCTGCAAAGCTATTGCATGATAGCGCTAAAAGTAGGCCAAATGTTGTAAAAAATTTCTTTTTCATGGTTCTCATAAATTTTGTTTGCAATGCAAATTAAACGATACTATATAATATAGGGTTGTAAAAATCGTTCAAATAAAATAAATTTTGTTGCATACTGCATTTATTCGATTTTTATAATAGAAAAAGAGTTACATTTGCATAGTTTTAGTAAACAGTACAAAAGAGATGAAAATATTTTTGACGATTTTATTGTTGATTGTTTCAAATGTCTTTATGACACTTGCATGGTATGGTAATTTAAAGTTACATCAGATGAAGATTACAACAGATTGGCCATTAATTTTGATTATATTAGCCAGTTGGGGTGTAGCGCTTGTTGAATATTGTTTTATGATTCCTGCCAATCGGATTGGTTCACAAATTACAGGGGGTCCTTTTTCACTTGTACAATTAAAAGTATTACAAGAGGTAATATCAATATCCGTATTTTCTGTCATAGCTCTATTTTTATTTCAAGGTGAGGTAATACGATGGAACCATATTGCAGCATTTGTATGTTTGATTATGGCTGTATTTTTTGTTTTTTATAAAAATTAAAAATAAGCAGATTTATTAGAAAAAAGACAAGGAATATCATATAAGATGATGAATTCTACAATAAAATGTATTTTTTTATGAATTTGATTGATAAAAAGTTATATTTGCATTGTCGAAGTGAGTGTTAAAAAACAATAGAATCTTTTTACAACTTAATAGTTGAATTTTAAAACAACAATATAATGAAAAATAATTATTGCGTAATTATGGCTGGTGGTGTTGGTAGCCGATTCTGGCCATTTAGCACAGAGAAAAGACCTAAGCAGTTCTTGGATTTTTTTGGAACGGGTCGTTCTTTATTACAAATGACGTATGATCGTTTTTTAAAGATAGTTCCGAAGGAAAATATATTTATCGCATCCAATAGTAGTTATAAGGAGTTGATTATGCAGCAACTTCCTGAAATTACAGAAAACCAGATTTTATTGGAACCAGCTCGCAGAAACACAGCTCCTTGCATTGCATACGCAATGAATAAAATTGAATCCATCAATCCTGATGCCAACGTTGTGGTTTCGCCTTCAGACCATTTGATTTTAAAAGAAGATGAGTTTGTTAGAACAATTAAAACAGCTCTCGATTATACTAAAATACATAATGATATTCTAACCTTAGGAATTAAGCCAAGTCGTCCAGAAACAGGTTATGGTTATATTCAGATTGATAATCAATTAGATATAGAAAATCTGTATAAGGTTAAGACATTTACAGAGAAACCGAATGCTGATTTGGCTAAGATTTTCATGGAGAGTGGAGAATTCTTCTGGAACTCAGGTATGTTTATTTGGAATGTACAGACAATTCTTAATGCTTTTGATGATTTCATGGGGGAAATGAGCAATAAATTCCGTACAGGAAAATGTTTCTATGGCACTCCGGACGAACAGAATTTTATTGATCGAATTTATAAGTCTTGTACCAATATTTCTATCGATTATGCTATTTTGGAGAAAGCAACCAATGTTGATGTTCTCGCTGCTGATTTCGGATGGTCAGACCTTGGTACATGGGGATCTGTGTATGAGCATTCAGACAAGGATGAGAACAAAAATGTTACAATGAAATGCAAAACAATGTTTTATGATAGCAAAGATAACATTGTTGCCCTTCCAGAGAACAAGTTAGCTGTAGTACAGGGATTGGAGGATTATATTGTAGCAGAAGCAGACAATGTATTGCTAATTTGCAAGAAAACAGAAGAACAGCGTATCCGTCAGTTTGTAAATGATACACAAGTCAAAATTGGCAAAGAGTATATTTAATCTGATATCCACTGTTTAGATATGATAAAGGTGTGGGGTAAACCACACCTTTTTTATTTTATATATGACACCTTTTGTTGGAAATTTTAATTATATTTACAACGTTAAAAATTACGTTTTATTAGACAGATATTAAGAAGTGCTACGAGTTACGATTCTTTTGGACCTAAAGAGCAACCAAATTTTAAATATAAGATAAAGTTACAAATTATATGGCGATAATAAAATTCATTTAATTTAGATTATGAAAAAAATTGTATTGATAATTCATTTGATTTTTGTTGTATTGCTTTTTTCTTGTAATAAGGAAGAAATAATAAGTGGTCCCCCACCTTCATGGCAATCAAAACACTTAATTTGTAATTACCTTATTCCTGACTCACTAGAATTAAGATTCTACAAAGAGCCAGTAGGATTTTGTATTGTAATCGAGTTTGCAGGGAATAGAGTTTTTTCAGGAGATGATGCTTCCGAATTTTATCCACAAGATCCATTGTTTGATTCCATATCATCGCTATACAATGACAATTCATGGAATCGTAAAAGCGATTTTAGCGGAGAGGCTGTCGCATATACAGTTAATGGCATTCAGATTCTATCAGATAAGGATTTTGATTCATCTTATCCAGCAGGAAATAATTTAATAGAAAAGGCTACTGTCTCTGCAGAATCATGGGGGGATTTTGTATTATGGAAATATCCTATCGGACAAGAACCGCTAAAGAATGTCAAAAAAGCATTTAAAGATATGACAAAAGCAGAGCGAAGTCTTTGGTATGGCGATAGATGTGAAGTTATTTTCCCTTATCCAGAACAGTCAGGAACCTATAATTTCACCATTACCGTCACTTTTGAGGGCGGTAAAACACTTACGCAGACGATTGAGGTTGAACTGCCTTCGGCAAGTTCTATTACGCCTCCTATACGATCTGATTTAGAAGACTCTATAAGAAGAAAAAGTATATAGCCCAGGGCAACACCCTGGGGTTAGAAGTTATTAGAATGGTATTTTAGAGCCCTAGAAAGGGCGAAACAAAACAATACCCCCCATCACATTTTGTGGTATGATATAAAACATATGAGTCGCTTTGCGAGAAATCTCACAAATCTATTCAAATCATACAAATCTATTATAGCAGTTTATTAGGCTGTTCTACAATTAAGTCCCTTGGAAAACATATTTGTTGGATTTGTAAAGATTTATATGATTTTTGTCCGAAGGACACTCCTTTTTGTGTGCTAAATTTTAATTTATGTAATAATGAATATGCAGAGGCGTATATAACGCCCCTACTACTATTTCATTATCTCTTTCTTAAAATCATTGCGGTACGCGAAGGAAGGTATAATTTCAACCAACCTTTTCCTTCGGCTGTTTTATTAACATCTTCGATTGTGAAATGGATCTGGGAATCATCAACTAACCCAAAACCACCAAATCTTTGATCATCCGTATTCAGAATCATTTCGTAACTACCCTCTTCTGCTAATATTCCGTATCCTTCAAATGATTGATAAGGATGGAAATTATATACAAATACAAGATTCTCCCGTTGATAAGCTAATACTTGATCGTCCGATTTATCCCATAACTGGTAAATAGGCGTCTGATTAAACTTCTTAACAGACTTGATGACATCAATCATTGCTTTATCAAAATCTCCTAAATACTTATATTTCAAGTTTGTATCATCCACCAAATGCCACTGTCTGCGTGCATGTTTGTATGACCAGCCATTGCCTTCTCTTGGGAAATCAATCCATTCAGGATGTCCGAATTCATTTCCCATGAAATTAAGATAACCTCCATTGATAGTACTTATGGTGATTAATCGGATTATTTTATGTAATGCGATTGCTCGATCTACCATATAGGATGAATCAAACAAACGCGACATGTGCCAATACATATCTGCATCAGCCAGACGAAACATCAGTGTTTTATCTCCCACCAATGCCTGATCGTGACTCTCAGCATAACTGATCACTTTCTCGTCTGCACGATGATTGGTTAATGTATATAATATGTGTCCTGGTTTCCAATCCTCATCTTTCACCTCTTTTATCATTTTAATCCAGAAGTCAGGAATACCCATTGCCAGACGATAATCAAATCCCATACCACCATCCTTTATGGAGGCTGCCAATCCAGGCATGCCACTGACATCCTCTGCTATGGTAATTGCTTTTGGGTTTACTTCGTGAATTAATGCATTGGCTAATGTTAGATAGCAGATTGCGTCGCCATCTTGATTAGGACTGTAATAATCGGAATAATTAGAAAAAGAAGACCCCATTCCATGATCTAAGTAAATCATGGATGTCACGCCATCGAAGCGGAAGCCATCAAATTTAAATTCATCTAACCAATATTTACAGTTGGATAATAAGAAGTGAATCACCTCATTCTTTCCGTAATTAAAGCAATAGGAGTCCCATTGGCGATGTTCTCCCCTCTCTCCTGCATGAAAATACTGGTAACGAGTACCATCGAAAGCACCGAGTCCCTCGTTTTCGTTCTTAACCGCATGAGAATGGACTAGATCCATGATCACCGTTAAGCCTAATTCATGAGCTTTGTCGATTAAGGCTTTCAACTCTTCTGGCGTACCGAAACGGGAAGAGGGTGCAAAAAAGCTGGATACATGATAACCAAAAGAACCATAATATGGATGTTCCTGTATGGCCATTAACTGTACGCAATTATAGCCATCAGCCACGATTCTTGGTAACACGTTATCTTTGAATTCCGTATAGGAGGAAACCTTCTCTTCCTCACCTGCCATACCTATATGAGCTTCGTAGATGAGTAACGGTGTTGTATTCGGTTTATGTTTGTTTATCTTGAATTTATAAGGCTTTTCAGGTGCCCAAACTTGAGCTGAGAACACTTTTGTATTATCATCTTGTACGACTCTTCTGCACCATGCAGGGATACGTTCTCCACAGCCATTTGCCCAATAGACCTTTAGTTTATAGAGATCCAAGTGGGACATTGCTTTTTCTGGAAGTTCAATTTCCCAGACTCCATTGGAAGTATATTTTAATTGATATTCTTCTGATTCTTGCCAGTTGTTGAATGTGCCGATTAAATAGATGTTTGTTGCATTTGGAGCCCATTCTCTGAAAACCCAGTGTTTTGCGATTTTATGTAATCCAAAATATAGATAACCTGTAGCAAAGTCAGAGAGTGATTTGCTACTTAATTCTATTTCATTTTTTTTCTTGAAGAAATACTTATATCTACCCACTATGGCATCTTGATAGGCTTTCAATCCTGAATCATTTTTTATTAATTTCAACATTTCCATAAGTATCTAATTTTTGTATTGGGTAAATATAACGATTTTTTATAAAAAAATAAGGGGAAAGAATAAATTTCTTTCCCCTTACGAATTGTAATATCGTATTATTCTCTAACTATCTTAACGAAGTTAACGATAAACTCTACACGGCGGTTCTTTGCACGACCAGCAGCAGTTTTGTTTGTATCAACTGGCTTGTCTTGACCGTATCCAGCAGAAGTCAAACGATTTGCTTCTACTCCGTGATCAATCAAATATTGTTTTACTGCAGCAGCTCTATCTTCAGACAATTTTTGGTTCTTATCAGCCTTACCTGAGTTATCTGTGTGACCATTGATTGTTAAGTTGTATGAAGGATTTTCCTTCATGATAGTAACAACTTGATCCAAGATAGCGTTAGAAGATTTCTTGATTTTTGCAGAACCTGATTCAAATTGAATACCGTTCAATGCTTTCTCAAATACTTTCTTTACTTCAGCTTTTACTTCTGGACAACCATTGTTTTCTTTGATACCAGCTTCATCTGGACAAGCATCTTGGAAGTCATATACACCGTCGCCATCTTTATCAGTAGGACAACCTTTAGCATCTATATAACCTTTAGCAGCTTCTGGAGTACCAGGGCACTCATCCAAGTAATCTGCTACACCGTCACCATCAGAATCAAGTGGACAACCTTTTTCGTCAACAGAAACGTTTGCAGGAGTTTCAGGGCACTCATCCAAGTAATCTGCTACACCGTCACCATCAGAATCAATAGGACAACCTAAAGAATCGACTTTTACGCCAGCAGGAGTACCAAGACATTTATCCAAGTAATCATATACACCGTCACCGTCTTTGTCAACTGGACAACCTTTTTCATCTACTTCAACACCAGCAGGAGTATTTTCACACTCATCTAGCTTATTAGGTACACCGTCACCATCCTTATCATTGTTGAATGAGAAGTTGTAGAATACACCTAAGTTATGAACCAAGTGCTCGTCATTGAAGTTTCCACCGATACGATTATCATTTGCATCAGCTGTACCACCGAATGGATAACCATATTTAACAAAGTAGCGGATACCCCATGATTCGCTTAAACGAAGATCACAACCAACACCACCACCTAATACAAAGTTAAATCCTTCGTTTTCTTCTAAAGTAGTTTGGTATTCAATTGCTTCTGCATCCAATCCATAAATAGCTCTTGCACCTAAGCTCAAGAAAATGTATGGATGAAGAAGTTTTTCTTCATCTTTAATGAATTTGTACTTACCAGATAGGTCAATATAACCCATTCCAGCTTTGAAGTCAGGATCTGTTGCATAGAAATCGCCACCTTTTATACCATATCGACCCCACAATGCTTGTAATTCAGCATCGAAGTGTTGATTTAAATAACGGCCTACTGTGAGCGATGCAGCTCCATAAAATCCATCTGCAACATGGAAAAACTTATTTCCCCAATCATTTGCAGCTTCAACTTTACCTCCATATAAACCAATGCTCCATGGTTTGTCTTCTGTTTGAGCTATTACCGTCATTGACGCTAATGCTGCGCAGACTGCTACGAAAACTTTCTTCATTTTTTGAAATTTTTCAATTGTTATTTAGTTTAATTAATATATTCCACTTTATATTGCAAAGAACTAATTGCAAATATAGTATAAAATTTCGCAAAAGAAACTTTTAATTTTAAAAAAAATTAACTTAATAAAACTATTTCTTTATCGTGTTGATTACATGGATGGTATGACAAGCTACTACTCCTGCGGTTTCTGTCCTTAATCGACTCTCTCCTAGTGATATAGGCCTAAAACCTTTTTCAATTGCCATCGCTACTTCTTTTTCACTGAAATCGCCTTCTGGACCAATCATAATTACGGCTTTCTCCCCTCCTCTGTATTCTGTTGCTAATTCTCTTTTGTCTTGTTCGTAACAATGGGCAATAAAGCGATCTCCTTCCGTCTGAAGTCTTAAAAAATCTTTAACAGGAATCATCTCATTCAATTTGGGAAGAAAGGCTTTCTTGGACTGTTTCATTGCCGATATTAAAATCTTTTCTAATCGGTCTAATTTGACAACCTTCCGTTCTGAATGTTCACATAATAATAAACTTATTTCAGATACGCCTATTTCGGTCACTTTTTCTGCAAACCATTCTAGCCGGTCCATGTTCTTTGTGGGGGCAATGGCCATATGGATATAAACAGGCTGGGGACTATAGTTTTCTATCGTATTTAATATTCTTACTTGACAATGTTTATGATGGGGAATTTCTATCTCCGCTTCATAATAATTGCCCTTCCCATCTACCAATTCGATTTTATCGCCAGCCTCTAATCGAAGAACTTTTATTGCGTGTTGTGACTCTTCTTCGGGCAAAAATAAATTTTGTTTTATGTCGGGTGTATAAAATATCATCGTTGAAATGGAAAAGGAAACAAAGGAGAAAACATTTCTGCTTTCTCCTTTTGATATAATCTTATTTATAAATTGCTTTTTTGCCAGCTAATAATGTGTTCTTTAACAAAGAACAAATCGTCATTGGTCCTACACCGCCAGGTACAGGTGTAATGTAGCTACATTTTGGTGCTACATTTTCAAAATCAACATCTCCTGTCAGTTTAAATCCTGTTTTTGTCTCTGTTGAAGGTACTCTAGTGGTTCCTACATCAATTATCACTACACCATCTTTCACCATATCAGCTTTTAAGAATTTAGGTGAACCCATAGCTGCAATGATAATATCGGCTTGTAAGGTGATCTCCTTCAAATTCTTTGTACGGCTGTGACAAATTGTTACTGTAGCATCTCCTGGATAGGCTTTCTGCATCATCAAACTCGTAACAGGTTTTCCAACGATGTTACTTCTTCCGATTACAACACAATGTTTTCCTGAAGTCTCTATCTTATATCGTTTCAGAAGCTCCATGATACCTGCTGGTGTGGCAGAAACAAACGAAGGAAGACCTATTGAGGTACGTCCTACATTGATTGGATGGAATCCATCCACATCCTTACGATAATCAATTGCCTCAATAACTTTTTGCTCTGAAATATGCTTTGGTAAAGGTAATTGTACGATGAAACCATCGATGTCATCATCATGGTTCAATATATCAATCTGTTTCAGCAACTCCTCTTCTGTTATGTCATCTTCATAACATATTTTAGTGGATTTAAAACCTACTTGCTCACATGATTTTACTTTATGTGCAACATAGGTCTCGCTTCCACCGTCGTGTCCGACAATGATAACTGCCAAATGAGGGGTCTTGCCTCCCTTTGCTTTAATCTCTTTTACTTCTTCTGCGATTTCTTGCTTGATTTGATCCGCAATCGCTTTTCCGTCAATTAAGTTCATATTTTTATCCTCCTATCTTTTTCTACCAAATGAAAATTTTGCTGGACGATTTTGTGTCACCATACGCATCATCTTACGTGTCTCTTCGAATTGTTTCAACAAACGATTCACATCTTGAATGTTCGTACCACTACCTTTGGCGATACGGGTTCTTCTACTACCATTCAACAATGCTGGATTGACACGCTCTTCAGGTGTCATTGAATAGATAATTGCTTCAATTCCTTTAAATGCATTATCGTCTATTTCAATATCTTTCATTACTTTTCCTACACCTGGAATCATGGATGCCAAGTCTTTTAGATTACCCATCTTCTTGATCTGTTGGATTTGAGAAAGGAAATCGTTGAAATCGAATTGGTTCTTGGCAATCTTCTTTTGTAATTTACGAGCCTCTTCTTCGTCATATTGTTCTTGCGCACGTTCTACCAAGGATACAATATCACCCATACCGAGGATACGATCAGCCATACGTTGTGGATGGAAAACATCGATAGCTTCCATCTTCTCTCCTGTTCCGACAAATTTTATTGGTTTGTTGACAACTGAGCGAATGGACAATGCAGCTCCACCTCGGGTATCACCATCCAGTTTGGTAAGTACAACACCATCGAAATTCAATCGGTCGTTGAACTCTTTTGCTGTATTGACAGCATCCTGTCCTGTCATGGAATCAACGACAAACAATATTTCTTGTGGTTGGATAGCCTCTTTTATTGCAGCTATCTCATTCATCATCTGTTCATCTACAGCTAGACGACCGGCTGTATCTATGATGACAATATCGTTTCCTTTTGCCTTTGCCTGCTGAATGGCATTTTGTGCAATTTTAACAGGGTCTTTACACTCTTCTTCCTTGTATATATCAACACCGATTTGTCCTGCCAATACCCCTAATTGTTCAATTGCAGCTGGACGATACACGTCACATGCCACCAACAAAGGCTTCTTATTCTTTTTGTTTTTCAACATATTGGCCAACTTTCCTGAGAAAGTGGTTTTTCCTGAACCTTGCAAACCAGACATTAATATCACAGCTGGATGTCCGTTCGTGTTGATGTCAACAGCTGTTCCACCCATCAACTCAGCCAATTCATCGTGAACAATCTTTACCATCAACTGGCTTGGCTTAACCGCTGTCAACACGTTTTGTCCCAAGGCTTTCTCTTTTACCATATCGGTAAAGGATTTGGCCACCTTATAATTGACATCGGCATCCAATAATGCTTTTCTAACGTCCTTTAATGTTTCAGCAACATTAATCTCTGTGATTTTTCCTTCTCCTTTTAATATTTTGAAAGAACGTTCTAATCTTTCACCTAAACTTTCAAACATAACTTTTATATCATTATTTATTATTTATTTTAACGGTATCAAAAGAAAAAGTCATGGCCTCTTTTATCCACTCTTCTCTCTTTTTATTTGCTTTCTTAGTGAATGAGTTCACCTCTATATTATAACCTCGGTGACAAGTTCGAAATAAGACTACCCGATTGCCAATCAGTTTATAACGATTTAAATTCCACTCTAATGTAAAGGGTTGTCCGCCTTGAACATTCCCTTGAATGTACTCAATCCATATCTCATCAGGGGCTTGTGCTTCAATCTGTTGAAAACTATAAACGATGTTCTCCTCTTTCTTTAAGGCCAAAGTGCTCATCATCACTCTTACTTCATCTGCGATTTCCTTCCCTTCTGAAGAACATTCTAGAATCAGTTTGGTTTCGAATGAGGCGAAATTAGCTTTTGCTGGTAAGAATTCCTCCAACAACCGACCCGTTTTTGTCTTTGCAGACCATCGTAATAAGTATGATTCATTATCAAAATTGATGGATGCTACTCCTAAATAATCTTTTTGTGCAGACAAATTGAAACTGACGGCACAAAGAGTAAAAAGAAGGACTATTTTGAATACGTATTTCATATGATTATGCTTGATGAACGTGTACATCCATTTGAGGATATGGTATATTTAAACCTTGTTTAGCAAATTCTTTGTAAACAGATTCGTTGATTTCAAAATAGACACTCCAATAATCCTGAGGAAGAGTCCATACTCGAACTACTATGTTTACCGAGCTAGAATCTAATTTTGTCAACGCGATAAACGGCGCAGGATCCTCTTCTGATTTCAGAACTTTTGGGGTTTGTTGGATGATATTATATAAAACTTCTTTTGCTTTATCATAATCATCCCCATACGCGATGGAGAATTCAAAATCCACCCGTCTTTTATTTTCTCTGGAATAGTTTGTAATGATACCGGTTGATAATCCACCGTTAGGAACAATGATTACTTTGTTATCGGTAGTTAAAACAATTGTGTTAAAGATTTGTATTTCCTTCACAATACCCATTATGCTTTGAGCTTCAATGAAGTCACCAACTTTAAATGGTTTGAAGAACATGATCATCACTCCACCTGCAAAATTTTGCAAGGTGCCACTCAGGGCCATACCAATCGCTACACCAGCAGACGCAAATAACGCAACAAAAGAGGATGTTTCAATACCTAAAATACCGATGATGACAATAATCAGGGTAAAGTTTAGGACGATATTCACCAAACTCTTCAAAAAAGAAGCTAAAGAAGGATCCGTGTCTTTCTTTTCTAACGCTTTGGCTACTATAATGTTGATTTTACCAATTAACCAATGGAGAATGATATAGACGATAATAGCTAAAAGGATGTTCTTTACCAAATTCATCCCCATTTCTATGCTCTTATCCAATACAGTCTGTATCGCTGTTGAATAATCACCACTCGCAGCGGCATTTTTTATTCCGTCCACCACGACTTTCATTGAATCCGTTTTTACTGAATCTATTATATCTTCCATCCTTTTTATTTAAATTTAAAAAAAGATACCGATATTTTTCTATCGGTACCCTAGGCTTTGCTGAATGCAAACTAGCTCAGCCACGTCTGACAACAGTCAGACAAATTTTAGAGTTAAACTATCCTATTTGGATAGCGCCATTTCACGGGCTAAGGTTTCTACAAAATTATCATATTTAGATGGAAACACAAAACTTTTGATTCCATTTATTTTTTTTTCTCTTAATTTTGTTTAACTTCGCTTAACTTTAAATTAAATTATCATGAGTATATTTAATCCAGAGACTTTTTCTCTCTTTTTGTGGATCATGACAAGTGTTGCTGTCATTGTTTTTATCTCCCTATATTATGTAGATGCAGGATATGGTATCATGTATAACAAGAAATGGGGCATTACGGTAAACAATCGTATTGGCTGGATATTGATGGAAGCTCCTGTCTTTTTTGTCATGCTTCTCTGTTGGTGGTATTCAGACAGACAGTTCTATACAGTGCCATTCATTCTCTTCCTATTATTTCAATGTCATTATTTTCAACGTTCTTTTATCTTCCCGTTGTTGTTTAAGACTCAAAGTCGCATGCCGATTGCAATTATGATGTCGGGTGTGAGCTTTAATACATTGAACGGATTGATGCAGGGAGGATGGATTTTCTACGTCTCTCCAGAAAATCAATACACGGTAGATTGGCTTACTACACCGCAGTTCATCATCGGTGTTATTATCTTCTTTATCGGAATGGGTATAAACCTACATTCTGATCATATTATCAGACATCTTCGTAAACCAGGGGATCATAACCATTATCTTCCAAAAGGTGGTTTTTATGATTATGTTACTTCGGCAAATTATTTTGGAGAATTGACCGAATGGCTTGGATGGGCTATTTTAACGTGGTCATTCGCAGGACTTGTCTTCTTTATTTGGACATTTGCTAACTTAGTTCCTAGAGCTAATACACTATACAAGAAATACAAAGATAGTTTTCCAGAAATGGAACATCTTAATTTAAAACGCATAATACCATTTATTTACTAAACAGTATGTCTACATTATTTACCCCAGGAAAAATTGGTCCGCTCACACTTCGAAACCGGACTATTCGCTCAGCTGCATTCGAAGGTATGTGTCCGGGTAATGCACCCTCTGAGATGTTGTATAATTATCATGTCTCAGTTGCCGCTGGTGGAATTGGAATGACAACCCTTGCCTATTCATCGGTTGAACAAAGTGGTTTGTCTTTTCCTCATCAACTATGGTTGAAGAAAGAGAATATTGAAGGTTTAAGAAGAATTACAGATGCTATTCATAAAGAAGGGGCTGCTGCCAGTATTCAAATCGGACACTGTGGTAACATGTCGCACCGAAAGATCTGTGGTTGTACACCGATCTCTGCTTCTACAGGATTTAATATATACTCCCCTACTTTTGTAAGAGGAATGCGTAAAGATGAGATTGAACATGTCGCACACTCTTTTGGTGAAGGTGTTAATTTAGCTCGTGAGGCTGGTTTTGATGCTGTTGAGCTTCATGCGGGACATGGTTATCTTATCAGTCAATTCCTTTCTCCTTCTACCAATCATCGAAAAGATGAATTCGGAGGTTCATTGGAGAACAGAATGCGTTTCATGAAAATGTCCATGGATAGCGTGATGAAGGCTGCTGGTAATGACATGGCTATCTTGGTTAAAATGAATATGCGGGACGGCTGTCGTAATGGAATGGATATAGATGAAAGCATTGAGGTGGCTAAAACGCTTGAACAATGTGGAGCACATGCATTGGTTTTGAGTAGTGGTTTTGTGAGCAGTGCTCCAATGGATGTCATGCGAGGTGCAATGCCATTCAAGACACTAACCTATTACATGAAGGGATTGCTTATGCCTTTGTTAGCAGGTATTGGAGGTCCGTTGTTTATGGTACCGTCACGAAAATTTGAAGAGGCTTATTTCCTAGAGGATGCTCTTAAGTTTAGAGCAGCATTAAAAATGCCATTGTGCTATATTGGAGGACTCATCTCGCGTGAAAAGATTGACGAGGTGTTGGATGATGGGTTTGAATTTGTGGCAATGGCTCGCGCTTTGCTTAATGATCCTGCGTTTGTGAATAAGATGAAGGAAGATGAACATTATCGTAGTACATGCGATCACTCTAATTATTGCATTGGCCGTATGTATTCTCGTGAAATGGCTTGTCACAAGTGTATCCTTCGAGAAGGAAAGGAAACGATACCTCAGCGATTGCTTGATGAGTTGGAGAAGAACAAACAAAAAGGTTGGTAATTATACTAAATAAAAATGGTGCACAAAAATGCACCATTTTTTTATTCTATAAAACCACTCCATCAATTAAACGATAATCAAGACCGGATCTTGACGTGTTGGACCTCCAATGTTCACTCCATCGAACTGAGGATCTCGTTTCATTTTGATGTTGGTTAAATATTCCAAAAGGCAGCTCCAATCCACGAGTAAAAAAATCTTTTCATAAGTGCTTGCTCCTTCCTACGTCATCCCCTTGACGGATTTGTTCAAAAAAAAGAGGGAGTATCACACTGATACACCCTCAGATTAAATTTTTTACAAATTAGCTTCTATTTTTTCAACTATTTCATTTTTAGGAACAGCTCCTACAATTTTATCAACTACTTCTCCATCCTTGATTAACAAGATAGTTGGTACGTTACGAATAGAGAATTTTTCTACAATATCAGGATTCTCGTCCACATCAATTTTTGCGACAATAGCTTTTCCTTCGTAAGCTTTTGAAAGATCATCTACAACGGGTGATAATGAACGACAAGGACCACACCATTGTGCCCAAAAATCAATCAGGATTAATCTGTCTGTTGCAGCAATCTCTTCGTAGTTTGCATCTGTAATTTCTAATGCCATAATCTATTGTTTTAAATAATTTAATAATTTTTCTTTTTAACTAAACGCTTTATTTATTTGATATTTTATCTGCATACCATCTAGGTTTGTGAGTAATTCACGCGTCACCTTTACATTGGTGTTTTTTGAACGAAACAGCATGGAATTACCACTTGCCTCTTCCGATATTGAAAAATACAAAGATGCACCTTCCTGATTATCAGCTTTCGATTCATCTATTGCAGTTGAAATATCCTCTACAAAGGTAGTAGTAAAATCATCTTCTTTAGCATAAATAACAATATTTTTTATTGTATTGTTAATTGCATCATTCATCCATTGGATTTTATTGAATATGATTCGTCTATCTTTATCGTAAGATTTTCTTTTTCCGTATTTGCCTGTTATATAGAGTACGTAGTCTTTTTGCAAATAATTTCCAAAGTTTGCTAAATCATCGCTAAAGAAAGAAAACTCATGCACACCTGTATAATCCTGAATGGCAACGATTTTAAAGTCTGCTCCGTTTTTCGTCTTGAGATTCTTTACGTTCATCACCATTCCTCCGAATGAAATGTCTGCATCGGCTAATTGTTTCTCTTTTTCTGGGTCAATGAACTGCGGACCACTCCATTCATTTGAGAGATCAGCCATTTGAACATTGCATACATTATTCAGAATCACGTAATAATCATCTAATGGATGGGCAGACAAAAAGATTCCAACCAGTTCTCTTTCTCTATTGAGTATATCAATACGAGGCAGCGACTCCACTTTTGGTATTTTCGGCTTGGCAATACTTGCACCTACTTCATTGTCATCAAAGAGGCTCAGTTGCAATTGAGACTTTCCGTTCTCCGACTGTACCTTTGTACCGTATGCATGGATGGAATCCACAAATCCTGGCAAAAGGAAATGTTCTCTTTTTATATCTGGGAAGCAATCGAATGCACCAGCCATTGCCAATGTTTCTATTGTTTTTTTACCACAAGAGGTGAGATTGACACGTTCTACAAAGTTGAAGATATCCGTAAACTTACCATTGGCTTTACGTTCTTTCAGAATTGAATCAACAGCCCCCTCTCCGACTCCTTTGATACCTGCCAATCCGAAACGAATATTTCCTTCTTTGTTGGCTGTAAAGTTCATATCACTCTCATTGACATCTGGAATCAGAACTTGTATTCCCATGCGTTTACATTCATCCATAAACTTGGTAATATCCGTGATGCTGTCTTTGTTACGTGTTAGGTTGGCTGCCATGTATTCTGCAGGATAGTGCGCCTTCAGATATCCTGTTTGGTATGCTACCCAACCATAGCAGGCAGCATGGGATTTGTTGAATGCATATGAAGCAAACTTCTCCCAATCAGCCCAAATCTTCTCTAATATCTTAGGATCATGACCATTCTTCTTTCCTCTTTCCAAAAATTTAGGTTTCAAAATGGCCAGCATGGCGAAGATCTTCTTACCCATAGCCTTACGTAAAGTATCAGCTTCACCTCTTGAAAAGTTAGCTAATAATTGGCTCAGAAGCATAACCTGCTCTTGGTAAACAGTCACACCGTATGTATCCTTCAGATATTTCTCCATCACAGGAATATCATACACGATAGGTTCCTTTCCTAATTTACGATTGATAAACGTTGGAATATAATCCATCGGACCTGGACGATACAAAGCGTTCATGGCAATCAAGTCTGATATCTGCGTTGGTTTGAGGTCACGAAGATATTTTTGCATTCCTGGGGATTCAAACTGGAATGTACCAATGGTTGCCCCATCACTATATAACTTGTATGTCAACTCATCATCAATAGGAATATGGTCGATATCAATGTCTTCTCCTGTGGTTATTTTTATGTTTTTAATAGCTTCCTTTATGAGGGACAATGTTTTTAGTCCCAAGAAGTCCATTTTTATCAAGCCGACAGACTCAACCACATGTCCATCGTATTGTGTCACAGCCACATCTTCACCAGAATCTTTATCTTTGATGGTACAGATTGGGGCAAAATTCGTTAAGTCATCCGCGCCAATAATCACACCGCAGGCATGGATACCAATTTGTCTATTGGTATCTTCCAACTGTTGAGCATATCGGAGCATTGATGATATATTCTCATCGCTTCCTTCCAAAAAACGTTTAAGTTCTGGTACATACTTATAACAGTTCTTCAGATTCACCTTCGGCATTTTCTTTGGTACTTCTCCATCCACAGCTTTCACCTGACTTTCATCAAATCCCTTATCAGGCACAAGACTTTTAATGTAGTTCACCTCACTTAACGGTACGTTTTGGACACGTCCCACATCCGCAATACTTGATTTCGTGGCCATTGTACCATACGTAATGATATGGGCCACTTTTTCCTTGCCATATTTTTTAGTTACCCAATCAAGCACCTTGCCACGACCATCATCATCAAAGTCCACATCAATATCGGGCAATGAGATACGATCAGGATTCAAGAAACGCTCAAACAGCAAATCATACTTCAGAGGGTCTAGATCTGTAATTTTCAGACAGTAAGCTACAACAGAACCGGCAGCCGAACCACGACCAGGTCCTACAGAAACGCCCAGTTCCTCACGAGCACCTCTGATATAATCTTGAACGATAAGGAAATAGCCCGGAAATCCCATCGTTTTCATGATGTGAAGTTCAAAGATGATACGTTCTTGCTGTTCATCTGTTAAGGTGTCACCATAACGTTCCTTCGCACCATCCCAAGCCAGTTTGTTCAGGTAATCCGCTTCAAGTTTGATACGATACAATTTATCGTAGCCACCTAGTTTTTTGATTTTCTTCTCTGCATCCTCTTGACTTAATACGACATTGCCTTTTTCATCACGAGTAAACTCATCAAAAAGATCTTGTTCCGTGAATTTTTTACGATATTCCTCTTCTGTACCAAATGATTCTGGTATAGGGAATTTGGGCATGATAGGGTCTGAATTGATGCTGTAGGTCTCAACTTTTTCAGCTATTTCCAATGTATTAGACAATGCCTCTGGTATATCACTAAAAATAGCTTCCATCTCTTCGGGTGTCTTCAACCATTCCTGTTTGGTGTAAGCCATTCCTCGGTTCGGGTCATTCATCAGCTTACCTGTGCTTAGGCAAACCAATCGTTCATGAGCATCACCATGCTCCTCTTCAACAAAGTGAACATCATTGGTGGCAATCACCTTGATGTTGTGTTTTTTAGCGAACTCCAATAGAACGACGTTGACTTTTTGCTGTTTTTCATACGTGTCCGTTGCAGCATTTGGCTTATCCGTTTTATGACGTTGGAGTTCAAGATAATAATCGTCGCCAAACAGGTTTTTAAACCACAGAATTGATTGTTCTGCCTTCTCCAGTTCACCACCTAATATATATTGAGGTACTTCCCCTCCCAAGCAGGCAGAGCAACAAATGATTCCTTCGTGCCATTTTTCTAGAACATTATGGTCAATACGAGGTCGGTCATAAAAACCTTCTGTATAGGCAATCGAAGCCAGTTTACAGAGATTGTGATACCCCTGACTGTTTTTAGCTAATAAGATAAGGTGCCAACCACTACGGTCAACGATTCTTTCCTTACCAGTCTCTTTTGAAATCTCTTTTAGATTCTTATCTTTATCATAAAGTGTACGACGTGCACAATACGCTTCAGTACCAACAATAGGTTTGAATGGAATAAACGAATTAGCCTTTTCCTTTAATTCTTCTAATTTCTTTGCTAATTCAGCTTTTTTCCCTTCATCTGTTTCTTTGCCAAGTTCTTCTTCGCACTCCTTCACCTTCTTTTTGGGTGCACCATTCACCTTCCCTACATAATCCAAGAAATCCTTAATACCAAACATGTTTCCATGATCCGTAAGTGCCATAGCATGCATACCGGTATTCATACATTTATCGACCAAATCTGGTACTTTAGACATTCCATCTTGTATGGAATAATGTGAATGGACGTGCAAATGAACAAATTCTCCCATATTGTTATATCTGTTTTTATGATTGCGAAGATATGAAATAAAAAGCAGACAAAAAACCAAAAAAAACACAAAGAATTTTGCTTTATTAAAAATATCGTGTATCTTTGCATCGCTTTTGAAAAACAAAGTAATGCTTCCTTAGCTCAGTTGGTCAGAGCATCTGACTGTTAATCAGGGGGTCCTTGGTTCAAGCCCAAGAGGGAGCGCAGAGGTTACACAAAATAATAAATGTGTGACCTCTTTTTTTTGTGTTGTTTTAAGACTGTTACACAGAGATATTTTCACGTTAGGATAACAAAAAAAAGGAAGATGAAATGAATCATCTTCCTTTCCCTTTTTTTATTTATTGGTTATCTTATTTCTCGATACAAGTTTTCAAGTAATCTTCGAAAGCTTTGTTTCTAGCTTCATCTTTTTTACCTTGATCAATCTTAGAAGCAAGTTTAGCCAACTTGTTGAGTTTGCTTTCTTTCTTGCCTACTACATCTGTGTATTCGTTGTTTTTCCAACGTTCAGCAACTTGAGGGCAACGAGTTGCATAGAACTCTTCTGGCTTTTGGTCAGCCACCAAGACTGTTCTGCCTGTAGATGGCAAATATACAGCGTAGTGAGAGTGAGTGAATGGTTCAACTTCTTCGTATGTTGGATTTCCAAAATTCACATTAAATGGATAGTAATATTCGTAGAATATTTCACCATTTGGAAGGTCTTTTACATATTTAGCAAATGTCTCTCCATTGTATGTGAAATTACCACACTTCATGTTCACAGTTCTAAATATAAGATTTTCTCCTTTATAATCATAGATGTATCCATTGATCATTTTAGGAGAATATGTTTTATACATACTGTTCTTAACTTTCTCTCCGTTGAAGTCTGCTTCAGACAAGAATTTTATTTTGCAAGAAAATTCTACATCAGGAGATGTTACAATGACATTGACATTTTCTTCTGGTGGATAATAGCCTAAATCTTTAGCTGTAGGAACTTTCATGATTCTCAAGTAACCTACAAGAGTATCTCCTGTTTTAGTAATAACTTTAGATGGAACAATTCTTTCTTTTGCCATTCTTTTCAGTTGTGCTTCCGTGTACTCTTGTGCACAAACAGACAATGCAGAAAATGCAATGACTGCCATAGACAATAACTTTTTCATGATTGATATTTTTTTTGTTTTTATAGATAAATAATAATATAACTTAATTTTTTAACAGCTTTTTATAGTATAAAAAAAAGGATGTCATTTTTCAGACATCCTTTTTGTGTTATCAATTAAAAATCCAAAAATGCACCGCCTTTTAATGCTTCCATAAAGCCGGCAGGAGCTGGACAACTCTTATATACTGATGTATAACCATCCCAATTAATTGTTAGCTCATCACCATCAATACTAGCTTCATATTCAGAATTTAAGAGAGCAAATGAACTGTAGCTTAATTTCAAATAACCTCTTTTGAATTTAAAATCACAAGAAAAAGAAACAAAATAATCGTCCTCATCAACAATTTTAGTTGCTTCGTAATATTTCCCATCCTCAGAAAAGTAAACATACTGATTACCACTAACGGTTCTGCCACTCTCTGTAGTTGAAATCAGTTGCCAGCAACCATAAAGATCCTCTTCTTTGTCGCAACTTGTGAAAGTCAACCCTAATACCAATGCAACAAGTGTTGCAAGCAATGTAAAACTTTTTTTCATCTTAAAAAAATTTAAAATTTAACTTATAAAAACTGTGAATTTATATTTATAAAAATATGCATTTATACTTAATTTTATTCGCTTCAAAGGTATTTTATATTTATTAAGTTCTCATACATTTCACTACTTTATTTTATTATTTATTGTTATTAAATCAGTATGAATGATTAAAAATATAATTATTTGTTGATTATTATTGGGTAATTTCCGTTTCTTACCCCTGCTTTGAACTGAATATCTATTCAATTTTCTTTATTAACACCTACTCTGTTTTTTTCTATACCTACATCGAAAACTGTATATTTATTCAGTTATACACCTAAAAACGTTAAATAAACTTAATTCGAAAAAATATTCTATAATTATGTTGTATAACATAAATATAAAACATATCTTTGCATCGTGTTTTTCATGGTATTAGATTTAAGGTTAGAGAGATTGGATGTCGAGATGACATCCTTCTTTTTTTTTATTATTACATTTGGTCTATATAAAATTAAAAAATAGCTTTGCGAAATGTTATTTTTCCTGATTCTAGATTATAAATGTATGAGAACTAATATAAAACGCACAAAAATCTGTTTTTTTTTCATATTACTCTTTTCTTCATGTAATCATTTCACGTTATTTAATCAGGATGAAATCAGAATCAATGAAATATGCTCCAATAATAGGTATTGCTGGATAAATGATACGATGGAAACCCCAAGGGCTTGGATTGAATTATACAATTCAGGAAAGAATCCTGTTCAGTTAGAACGGTATTCGATTGGTTCTTCTAGGGATTATTCTTCCGCCTTTCCTATTGATACGTATAGGGTCTCTCCTCATCAATATATTGTCATCAGTTGTGGTAAAGATCTTCAGGGAATACATACTGATTTTAAAGTTAAACCGAAAAAGAACGATACCATCTATCTTTTCAGGGATTCTCTTGTCTGCGATTGGATGGAGTTGCCCAAGGCAATCGCTTCCGATATTTCTTATGGATATATTCATAATAGCACACAAAAAGGATTTCTCCTCCACCCTACACCTATGGAGGAAAATGACAGCATCACAAGCTATATTCTTTCTGAACCGCCTCTGTTTGTTACCCCTGGAGGTGTCTATACAACACCTTTTTATTGTAAGATCCGCAAGTCGGATGATCAGATCATCCGTTATACCATAGATGGATCTGAACCAACTGAACGATCTCCTCTTTTTCAGGATTCTCTTTTGATAACGAGCTCTACCGTCGTTCGTGCTAAAGCCTTTTCTCCTTATCAACATCCTTCTGAAACAGTTACTCATTCCTATCTGTTTCATGGTAGAAAGGTCACGCTGCCTATCATTTCGATCTGCACAAACCCTCAATACCTTTATAATTCTAATATCGGCATAATGGCTAGTCCTACTAATCTTAGTAAGAAATGGAAACGACCAGGCAATATGGAGTATTTTATCCCTGAGAAGGCAACTGCCGTTCTGAATCAGTCTATTGAGATGAAAATTGGCGGCATGTCTTCCTATCTTTTGAATCCTATAAAGCCTCTTATATTATCAGCGAAAGATCCAATAAAGAAGAAAAATAAGGTATTTCGTTATCCTTTTTGGTCTGAAAAACCACAAGTTGAGGAATGTAAATCTATTTTTTTACGAAGTTCCGGACAAGATTGTATCTATTCAAATCTAAGAGATGCTGCTTGTCATGAGTCTTTTTCCAGATATGTCAATCTGGACTATCAAGCGTATCAGCCTGTTATCATCTATTTAAATGGTGTTTTTAAAGGTATAATCAATCTGCGAGAGCGAGCCAATGAAGATTTAATTCAAGCTAACTATGGCATAAAGAAAGTCGATGTGATAAAAAATTGGGGAATCGTATTGGCGGGTGATATGAATGATTTTACGCAGTTAAAATCAATATATAACAATCCTAATAGTACGCTTTCTTCTCTGGATTCGTTGGTTGATATAGAATGTTTCCTTAACATGATGATTCTATCTTATATTCATTTGAATACGGATTATCCTACTAATAATGTAGCATGGAAAGAAAAGAACATCCCGAATGCCCAATGGCGATTCATTGCTAAAGATATTGATTTGGGTTGGGGGTGGAATCGAGTTTCTTCTTGTAAACCCACAGCTCAATCTCCGTTCTTGAACGACTTGCTTCAAGTGGCACCCTACGATGAATTTTGGGACGGCGCAGGATACACAACTGCCCTATTTCGTAAACTGATGACCTTTCCGAGTGTCAGAGATCAGTTTATTGACAGAACAATCGTCTATATTGGTGATTTTATGCGAGCAGACAGAGCCAATGCTGTGTTGGATAGTCTGGCTCACAACATCGAATATGAATACCACTTTACATCGACATTATATCCCAATTATCCTATGCCTAATTATGATTGGAACAAAGAAATAGAGTATATGAAAAACTGGATGACAGAACGTATAGACTATATACCTAAGGAATTTGAAACATTCTTTAAATTAGGCTCTCCATTCTTCTTACGAATAGAAAGTGAAGAGGAAATATCATTCAATGATATACCAATCCATTCAAAAGAATGGGAAGGAGTTTATTTCAAAGGCAGAGAGCTGAGACTAAGCCAGAAATCAAATCAGAATTGGATTATAGAAAAAAAGATTGGAGGGAAACGTGAGAAGACCATTGAAAAAGGGAAAAATTTGATTTTAAAATTGGACGGAGACGTTGACTCAGTTTATATTCGCATAAAATAAGTTCCAAAATTATTTTTCTCTTTTGATTAAAGATTGATTAAAGATAAAGAGCTATATTTGTACAGTATATTCATTAAAAACAACGAAACATTTTGATATGTTTAGCAAATTAAAAAATTACAAGATAGGTGTTGCTTTGAGTGGTGGTGGTGCAAAAGGTATTGCACACTTGGGTGTTTTAAAAGCTTTAGAGGATAGGAATATCCACATTGATTTATTGTCGGGTGTTAGTGCTGGTGCATTAACAGGTGCTTTATATGCTGATGGTCACACACCGGAGGAGTGTTGCAAGTACATCAAGCAAAGCAACTTATACAAAATGGTATCCTTGACCATGCCCACCAATGGCGGACTCACCACAATGAATGATTTTAAAAAATTTATAGGGAAAAAGTTAAATGCAAAAAACTTTGAAGATTTAAAGATTCCCATGTATGTGAATGCAACCAATCTGAATGATGGACAAAATGTCTATTTTCACTCAGGACCATTGTTGGATTGTTTAATTGCATCGGCATCCGTTCCATTGTTCTTCAGACCAACGATTATAAATGGTAAATCATACGTAGATGGAGGATTCTTTTGTAATATGCCTGCTACGATTTTGCGCAATCAAGGGTGTGATTTAGTTATTGGAGTACATGTTAATCCAATCAACATTCAGGACGATGTAGAAGGCTTCTGGACTGTTGCAGAACGTGTCTTCCATTTAGCTATCAACGGTAACACAATTGAACAAAAGAAAGCGTGTGATATTGTCATTGAGACGAAGGAAGCTCAGTCTTATGGCATGTTTGAAGCAGCAAAAGCAGATGAATTATATACCATTGGTTATGAGGCTGCAATTGAAGCATTGGATAAATTTGATTGGGATGAATATATGACGAGAAGAAAGATTTCTACTCCCTACCAAAACAGATAATTTTTATCATTACGGCTGGGAATGTATAGCTACCTTTTGTTGAATACGTACATTCCCAGCTGAAAAAAATCAATCTACCCGTTGCAGGAGAACTCTTCCTTTCTTTTTAATTTTCACACATAACGTCTCTTTGGTTGGGACCGACCGATCTTCACATTTTTTTTACTTCATAACAGCACAATTCGTCTTGTGTTTTTAGCCCCTACTGAACTTCTTTAATTCCTGATATACTCGTTGAACGGGTAGTCCCATCACATTATAAAAACTACCATCAATATGTTCCACTGCAACATAACCGATCCATTCCTGAACACCGTATGAACCTGCTTTATCAAACGGACGATAATGTTCTACGTAGTAAGCTATCTCTTCATCACTCAACTGCGCAAATGTCACATCCGATTTTGCCACAAAAGAAACCTCTTTTTGTAATGTACGAATACAAACACCCGTATAGACTTGATGTGTCTTTCCTGACAATCGTCGTATCATCTGAATAGCATCCTGAGCATCTTTGGGTTTGCCAAACTGTTGATCATCAGACCACACAATAGTGTCTGCCGTGATTAACAACACTTTATCGGTCATAATTGAATCATACGCATGTGCTTTCTGTTGTGCAAGATACAACGGAATATCTCCTCCTTTCAATGTGGCAGGATAGGATTCTTCCAATCCAGGAATTGTTTTCACCTCAAAGGAGATATCTAAACCCGCCAATAATTCACGACGTCGAGGTGAATTGGAGGCTAAAATAACATCATAATTCTCTAACATATTCTTCAAATTTTATGACTACAAAGATAATAGAAAAAGATAAGCCATGAATAAAAGCTAAAATATGCCAAGTTTTTTTTATTTTTGCTAGTAATTGCTAATGGTGAGTTCTATTAATCCGCCATTAAAATTTAAATAGTATGAATCATGGGTTGATAAGCTTTTTATAGAACCCGCCTAATACAATATATTCTGTATGGAAACTGAAAATAAAACAGCTCTAGAAAAGAAGGAGAATCCTTTTGTTAGTATCATCTTTAACATTGTCATTCCTGTCCTGATTCTTTCAAAATTTGCCAAAATAGCAGCTAAGCTTTTCCCAGACCAAACAATCAGTCCTGTTTGTGGATTGCTTATAGCGCTGGCTTTCCCTACTCTATATTTCCTTTATGATTATTTCACAAGACATAAGACCAATTTTATATCAATCATTGGATTTGTGAGTATTCTGCTTACGGGTATCATTGGTGTATTTGAATTTCCAAGCGAATGGATTGCCTATAAAGAGGCTTCTGTTCCTTTGATTATTGGTCTCGCAATATTAATTTCGTTGAAGACGCCTTATCCATTGGTTCGTAAACTATTATATAACAAAGAACTGATAGATGTGGAGAAGGTGGATGGTATATTGGAAGAAAAGAATGCCACAGAGAAATTTGACAAGATATTGGTCAATTCCACCTATATGTTAGCTCTCTCTTTTTTAGTGTCCACCATACTAAATTTCACATTAGCCAAAATATTGATTCATAGTCCATCGGGAACTGAAGAGTTTAATCAGGAGTTAGCACGTATGACCGGACTTAGTTATCCTGTCATTGCCCTACCCTCCACGTTGGTCATGATGCTGGCTTTATGGTATCTGATTCATAATGTAAAAAAGATCACGGGTCTGACAATGGAAGAGATGTTAGCACCACAGCTTAGAAACAAAATGAATGAGATGGATAAAAAAGAGGAAGAAAAGAAATCCATAGAAGAAAATGATGCACAAGATACATCTGATGTATCAAACGAATAATATATAATAAAATGCTATATTCAAGTTCAGACATTGCCAAGATAGTTGGAGGACAGCTATTTGGTAGAGAAGATTTACAAATCAGCCATGTACTGACTGACAGCCGACTGATCTCATTCCCAGAGGAATCCATGTTCATTGCATTGAAAACAGGGAAAAATGATGGTCACCGTTATATAGAAGATTTATACAAAAACAATGTAAGGTGTTTCATGATTAGTGCTTCTGTGAAGGAGTATGCACTATTCAAAGATGCCACATTTATTGTTGTAGAAGATACCTTGTCAGCCTTACAGGCTTGGGCAAAACATCATCGTGAATCATTTTCAATTCCAATCATTGGAATCACAGGAAGCAATGGTAAAACTATTGTAAAAGAGTGGTTATATCAACTATTAAATAAAGATTATAAAATAACACGTTCTCCAAGAAGTTATAACTCGCAGATTGGTGTTCCATTATCAATTCTTCAGTTAGACCAACATAGCACTCTTGGTATTTTCGAGGCTGGAATATCCTTGCCGAATGAGATGAGTCGTTTACAAAGTATTATACAACCTACGATCGGTATATATACGAATCTGGGTGAGGCTCATCAAGAGAATTTCTCCTCTGCCAAAGTAAAAGGCACCGAGAAAGCAAAATTATTTCAAGACACAGAGCTAGTCATCTATAACAAAGAACAAAAGTTATCAGATATCTGTTTACAACAAACCTGTAAGAAATCAACGTTCTTATCCTTCGGAAATGGCACAACCTCGGATATTGTGATCAATAAAAAAGAGACGAAGGCAGCGCAAACAACGATTACTTATACGTATGCTTCTCAGCAATCCTCTTTTTCTATCCCATTCGTTGATGATGCATCAATTGAGAATGCGTTACATTGTTTAGCTGTCATGCTTTATCTTAAAATCTCAAGAGAAGAGATTGCCAAAAGAATGTTGCAGCTAGAGTCTGTTGCAATGCGAATGGAGGTGAAAGAGGGAGAACGAGGCTGTATCGTTGTCAATGACAGTTATAACTCAGACTATAATTCATTATCTATTGCTTTAGATTTCCTTTCACAGCAAGCTTCAAACAAACAAATCAAAAAGACCTTGTTCTTGTCCGACATTCTACAGTCCGGTATGGATGCTAAGGAGTTGTATGGCATGGTTGCCAAACTAGTAAAGGAAAAAGGCATCGATCGTTTTATTGGCATTGGTAAGGAGTTGACTAAATACATTGATCTAATTCAGGTCTCTGACAAACATGTCTTTTTAACGACAGAATTGTTTTTACAAGATTTTGATTCGTTTGATTTTGAGAACGAAGCTATCTTACTGAAAGGAGCACGAGAGTTTCATTTCGAGGAAATCTCTGATAAATTGTCTAAGGTTGTTCACGAGACAACATTAGAGGTGGATTTAGCTGCATTGGTGCATAACTTTAATTATTTCCGCTCTTTCTTAAAACCGACGACCAAACTTATGAGTATGGTAAAGGCTAACGCTTATGGTAGTGGAGATATTGAAGTGGCTAAGACACTACAGAACAATGGATGTGATTATTTAGCAGTAGCCGTAGCCGATGAAGGCGCAATCCTTCGTCATGAAGGAATCCATATACCTATTGAAGTGATGAATCCAGAGCCGAATAGCTTCCCAAAGATTTTTGAAAATCATTTGGAACCTGAAATTTATAGTTTTGCTCTTTTAGAGAAGATTATGAAAGAGGCTGAGAAAATGGGTGTATCGGACTACCCTATTCACATAAAAATTGATACGGGTATGCACCGTTTAGGATTTGAGTTAAAAGATCTAGACCGGTTGATTGAAATCTTAAAAGGACAGAATTATGTGAAGATCCGTTCCGTATTTTCTCACCTTGTGGGATCAGACAGTGCTCAGTTTGATGATTTCACGCACAAGCAGATAGCTATCTTCACAGAAGCAAAAGATAAGATTACGGCGGCTTTCCCACACAAAATACTTGTACACATTCTTAATTCTGCAGGAATAGAGCGATTCAGTGAGTATCAATTCGACATGGTACGATTAGGCATTGGCCACTATGGTATGAGTGCAGTGCAACCTAATGTGTTAGAGGAGGTTTGCACGCTCAAGACAAAGATTTTGCAACTACGAAGAGTCGCAAAAGAAGACACAATTGGGTACAGTCGCAAAGGAACTCTCACCAGAGATTCATTGATTGGGGCTATTCCTATTGGTTATGCAGATGGGTTGAACCGTAAATTAGGAAACCGTGCTTGGAAGGTGTTGGTGAATGGTGTGTATGCTCCTATTGTAGGAAATGTCTGCATGGATGTCTGCATGATTGACTTAACCGATGTGCCGAATGTCAAGGAAGGTGATACTGTAACAATTTTCGGAAAGGGCAATTCAATTCAAAACATGGCAGATTTATTAGGAACTATTTCGTATGAGATACTTTCCACTGTTTCACGTCGTGTAAAAAGAGTCTATTTTAGAGAATAAAAAACAGGCTTTTGTCTCGACCCAACAATTTAATTATTAGTATCTAAAATAATTCACAAAAACATTCTGAATACAGGTAGTTTTGTAGAACTTTACCACAAAAAAAAGTCTGGCGTTTTTGCCAGACTTTTTTTTGTATATATGTTTGATCTTTATCTAACCACACATTCACCACTCTTCGTGCAACCATAAATCTTATTGTTGTACATTGCTTCAACAGTAATTGAAGGAACATAGTAGCTACCTTCATACGTAGCAGATAAATTCAATATGATGGTTGCTGTCGAACCATTTTGAAGCACATCAATATAAGACAATACACGATCATCACGAATATCTTGATAGCTAACCTTTGAATCGTTTTGTGCATTAAGTGTCTCAAATCCAGAAGGAAGAATGTGTGTTACTGCAAGGTTCTCTATTGTAGCACCCGAAACATTGGTAATGCTAACAACAGCTTTGACAGTAGCACCTTGTTCTACACTATTCAAGTCAATGCAGCGATTGTCTTTTTGATAAGATACCTTGATTGATACACCACTCTCTGATGCTGCTACAGGTTCTTGAACAGCTAAACCTTCTGATGCAACGCTTATGAACATGACACCTTTGGATTTGTTATTCACTTCTGTGGCAACTGAAGAGCCTTCGACAGGAAGATTAGCACTCCAATTCAATGCTTTCGTGTTTACTTGTGCATAATCCTTTTTGTTCACCTTCGCCGTGAAGTTCAATTCATCGCTTACACCATTTTTCTTATAGAAAATATTCATAGCATGTAAAGCCATTGATGTTTCGATGGTTGACATCCAGTCATTTGATACCAGATCTTTACGAAGCTCTTCAGCATATTGAGCAGCATTTGTATTTCCAACCAATGAGTTTGCAATCACATTTGTCACTTTCGAACTACACCAATAGAAAGTAGAATTACTTGGTTGATGAAGTATTTGTTTAGCTGTGTTAACCTGTCCGATAAGAGCATACGATGCAGCAAGAAGGTTCATGTCGTTATCAGACAATTGGTTTGCCATCTCCTTCATTCTATTCATTGTACTCTTTTCTGGCGCATTTGAATTAGCTAATGCATATAATGAATATGCTGCAATGTGCGTGTCATAGTTTCCTGAACCTGCTTTCCAGTTTTTAGCTTGAGAAGCAACGTACTTAGACAAACTCTTCTTCATCTTATCATTAACAAAATAGCCTTTTTCTGATGCCTTGTCAAGGAATAAGAGGATGTATGCAGATACCCATCTGTCAGGATAACTACTTCCTGGCCAATATGCCATACCGCCATCGTTTGTTTGGTATTTTGCTAATTTACTAATAACGGTTTTCACATTGTCTTCTACTTCTTGTTTCTGCTCTGTCGATAATTGAGAGAACTCATCCAAATACAATTGAGCAAAACCTTTTGATGTGATTTGTTCTGCGCATCCATGAGGATATGCAATTAGATTTGCAACTCTTCCTGCCATATTCAATGGCTGTACGGAAGAGGCCTCCATGCGTATCACTTGTTGCTCGCTTCCAACGACATCAATCTTTTCGCTCCATTGAGAGCCTGGTTTTACTGTATAAACATTAAACTTCTTCACTTTCTGACTGACAGTTCTAATTGTGATGTCAGTGATATATGAAGATTGATCTGATGATGAGGTACAATTGATAGAGACTCTACCTGTTCCGCCTTTGGCTCCTGCTTTCACCTTGAATTGAACCGTTTTATCACCTGGCTCACTAAAATCAGTAGAAGCTGTATTGTTACCTACGACTTGAAGGTCTCCTGAACATGTCAATGTTGTCTTAACATTCTTCACACTCTTATCAGCCGCAAAAATTGTAGCCGAAACGGTCATCTCATCGTTTACTCCAATCTGACGTGGCATTGTACCTGTTACCATCAACGGTTTGCGTACAAATGTTGATTTTTCAGCTGAACCATATGCAGCTCCATCGGTTGCGACAACCATCACACGAACGCGACCATTGTAGTTTGGCACATTCACCTCATGTGTATTAGTCTTACCTTTTTCTACTACAAAAGGTCCTTCAAAGTAAACCATCGGTGTGAAGCGGTTCACAATAGCCTTAGGACCACCTTCCAATGCCTCATCACCTCCTACGCTAAACATTTGATCTATTCGTCCGCCAAATGCTCCACATACATGACTATACAAATCCCATGCACGTAGATTCAAAGCCTCTTTGGCAAAGAAGACTGACCAAGCATTTGGTGTTTTGAAATGAGTCAAATCAAGCAATCCTTCATCCACAACAGCCAATGTGTATGCCATCTTCCTACCCTCTTTCTCACTAACTTTGATCGTATATTTAGAAAGTGGTCTCACCTCATCTCCAGCATTGATGACAGGTGTCAGTTTACTCTTTTCAGATGATACAGAAATAGGTTGTACACCATACAAACGAATTGGAAGGTCATTTCCTTCGTGTTGATATGGTTGAATAAGTGTAGTGTAAATATACGCATTTGGCATCATCTCGTCGGTAACAGGAATTGAAACGACAGTCTGACCGTTTTGACAATCCACAAATTTCATGTCTAATATTCCTGCACTGTTACATACGGTAACGATTGCACGGCTACCTGCTGTGGTTGGCATTGTAAGTTTTGCCACATCTCCCGGTTGATAAGAGTCCTTGTCTGTTTTTGTAGAAAGGGTAACCGATGTCTCACGTCCGTCAAGACTACGAGCAGAGGTCAATGTCGGCCAATCAAAGTAAGCCAAGATACCTGTTGAATGTTTACCTGATTTATCAGTAACATGTATCAAATAAGTTCCCCAATCCTTGTCAGGGAAATTCAATGAAAACGATGTCTTACCGCTACCGTTTGTGGTCAAATTAAACTTCTTAACTGGTTCGTTATAAGATGATGTTGTGTAATCAGCTAAATCATATGAATTACAATTCCACCACCAATACCATTCTACTTTATAAACATTTACGGCTACATCCACACCATTAACCGGATCGCCATTGTATGAAACAGAAGCAATGTCAAATGTTTGATTAGAACCTGTTGGGATGAATCCTCTCTCACCAGTATTAGGGGCTTTTACACCCACGTAACGAGTATATGGTGAATAAGTAATGATTTGATCATCAGTACTAAACTCACCGCTTTCTTCATACACTTTTGTTGTGATGTTACAACGTAATTTTCCTGGTGCACCATCTCTGACAGTCGTATTGAATGATACAGTAGCATTACCTGACTCATTGGTCAAACCACTTGCGATCTCTTCTTCTTTTGAACTAAAGCTCTTGGTTGGATCATCAAACTGATATCCTTTCCAATTATCAAAAGAGGTAGTACCTTGAACAAATTTAGATGTGATGACATATTTTTGTTCATGTGCTTTACTACCATTCAACCATTCGGTATGAAGTGAACTTGTCTGATTACCATAAACCAATTGATTAGGTAATTTCAAATCAATCTTCAAACGGTTAGGTTTGATTGTCTCTATACGTAAGCGTTTTGAGAAGGTGGTTCCTCCTACTTGTATATTAACCAACCAACTTCCTGTAGGATCAGAAACTTCTGTAGGAATATTGAATGTATATAATCCTAGTTGACCATTATTCTTGGTCATCTTTTTATATGTCTGACCTAATGGATTGATCAGCTCCATCACTACAGGGTGATTCTCTGGCAATGTCTTCTCACGATCATTCAACATAAAGGATAGATGCAGGGTATCTCCTGGACGCCAAACACCTCTTTCACCATAGATATATCCTTTCAATCCTTTTTGTACTTCTGAACCAGACACATCAAATGTACTGGTAGATAACTCTTCTCCTCGTTTTACTCTTAAACAAGACACATCAGCATCTTTACGTGCTAAGATATAGAATGCACTACCTTCTCCGCCATCCATGGAGAAGTCAACACGTCCGTCGGAATCTGTTGTTCCTTTAGCAATCAAATGTGACTGGCGATTATAGGCTTCTACTTCAATGCCGGAATATGCTTTAGCAGTCAACAGATTGGTAGCAATAACAGTCAATTTGTTATGCAATGGAGACATGGCTACAAGACCAATATTTGTTGCCAACACATTTTTAGCACAATAACGGTCGATGTAATAGGAATCCGTACAAGGATCTAATCTATCGTGATAATTATACTTACTCCAATCAGCGAACTGTGAAGGATAATAATAATAGATTTCAGAATCGAAACGTTGATTCATATCAGTCAACAACAACTGATCTTCTCTTGCTATCTCATCTTTATTTATCACTTGTGCAGAATCACAAGGCCATGCGCTTAACCGTTTGTCTAAACGCAACTCAACATGATAAATACAGCCTGGTTCTGTTTTTACTAGATTGGATAGATCCAATGCATAATTGTGCCATTTATTAAAGTCGCTGGACTCATCCATATAGAATGTTGTAACAGCTACTGGACGTCCTACTAATCCCAGTTTTTCAAAACCATTGATGTCTTCATTAGCCAACATCTGTCCGATGTTATGACTATAAATCTTAAAGACAAATACCTTTACTCCTTTTGCGTAGATAGCACGGAAAGGAACTGTGATTTTATCTGTTTGAGGAATAATCGTTCCGTCACCAATAAACTCTACATTAGGCTTATCTACATTCAAGGTAACCTCTTGTGAGATATCTTCACCTAACAGAAGACCATTTTTGCTGCGGATATTCTTAGAAAGATGTACCGTCACATTTCCCTCTCTTTTCATGTCAGGGAATAGTTTCAACTTATTACCAGAAACCTCTACAGCCTGTGATGTGTTACCATCTATATAAGCCAATCCCATCATGTTTTGTTTCTTGTCCAATTGCTTGTTGAAAGAAACTTCAATGTATTTCGTATCGTTGGCAACGTAACGAATATCGTATAGACATAATGCGTTAGGATTAGGAATCTGAACAGAAACTAACTCTTCTGCCTTTAAATCATACTTTGAGTTTTCAAGAGATGAGATGCGCAAATCACCTTGTGATTGTGGTTTGAACGTCACCGTCATCTTCTGAACATTTTTATTCTCTGTAGTCCAATCTACTTTTGCGCTATTACCCATTGACTGAGAGATCAATGACTGAACAACTTCAGGACTCTCCTCATCCAACGTGCGAACCTCAAAGTTATAAATATAATTATCGTTATCATCCACATCAAAAGACTCAAAGTTTGTGGACATCTGGAATGGATATGTTTGATATGAAAAAGCAAAATCCTTTGAATCATCATCAAACACTTTCTTCAATTTTGCAGTGATGGTGTAAACCGTGTTATAAGCCATCTCTTCTTGTGGTTTGAACACAATTGTGTGAGAATCTGCAAATGAAAAGTTTCCTTTGACCGAAGGGGAAATTGACATGAAATCATTTGGATTTAACCCCTTTAACTTTTCTGCCTCAATATCTGTTGCCAACAACAGATATGCAGAAGCTTTTCGAGAGATACGTCCAGAGGTGAACCCTTCTACATGCTCGTTGTAATCGGGCTTTACTCCAGCTTTCTCATCTGATGAACATTGGCAAAAGAGCAATGTCATCCATGCTAATAAAGCATAAAGATAGTAACGTTTCATATATATTTATTTTTAATTATATTGTTTTCATTTTGATTTTCCAGTTAACCACTCACTATTGTAATCGTATCTACAAAAATACATAATTCATTTATGAAAAGTACAATTATTTCACATGAATTATTATCATTTTACGATTTCCTTCTTCATCTACAATTGACAATGTGTGAGTACCAGAAGATGGCAGAGCACTCATCTGATGTGTCCCTTGTGTCTCTCCTAAATAATCATTATCTAAGTGCCAATAAATGGTTGCATCTCTTCTTCGTGACACTGCTGTGAAGATGACTCGTTCTGTCGTTCCATCAAATCCTCTAGGCAACACAATGGTATTTTGATGTTCAGGGTAGATGAAATCCAACGGTTCTGACTGTGAGCCTTGACACCCTTCCATAAAAGGAGGCAAAGGAAGATAATCTGCATGTTTCGTTTTATAATAATACTCTTGTGCCACAGGCAAGATGAATCGTGATTCTGTATGGATGTCATCCACCCCCATACAGGTTGAATTGACTTGCCATTTCCTATCAGCTGATAAATGAACCCATCGGCAGTAGTTACATGGCTGTGTTTTGGTTGCTTCTTTGCTCATGAGCGTCGTTTCTACATCTGCACATACACTTGAAGCCAATCGTCCACTATGTTTGCATATCGTCATGTTTTCTAACTCATTTGACGGTGGTGTAAACCAATTGGTGTTATCTAACAAGGCAAAGACATCAAACATGACAGGGGCTGAATAACCGATGCCCGTCAATCCTGCTCTTCCTTCGCCTGTGGCATTTCCTGTCCACACGCCTACTACATACTTGGGTGTAATACCAATCGACCATGCGTCACGGCTACCCCAACTGGTACCCGTCTTCCATGCTAAGTTTTTCATGCTTCTGAACTGTGACCATTCCGACTCTTCTTCGGGACGATTTAGTTTAGACATGGTGTTAAACATAAACCAGGATGCAGCCAGCGAGATACGGGTATCCTGACTCTCAGCTGTTTTGTGTAACAAACGATATGCTAATCGTTGATACATATGACACACATCCCATAGCTTCACCTCTGCCCCACCTAAAATCAAGGTAGCTCCATAATGATCTTCATCATAATGCAACGTAGTCATTCCCAACCACTCTAAATCCTTCATGAAACGACCTGTTCCATGAACAGACAACATACGCACCAAAGGCACATTCAGTGATTGTATGATCGCATCATCAGCATGAACGGCTCCACTAAATGTATGATTGAAATTTGATGGCGTAAATCCATTGATAGAAAGAGGTGTGTCGGAAATGAGTTGGCGAGGCGTCAGCTCCCCACAACTGATCATAGCAGCGTACAAGAAGGGTTTAAGCGTACTACCAGGACTTCGCTCGCATTGGATGATATCCACACATGCTGCTTCCGCTCCTGTCCGTGTCGTATTTCCTACATACACAATGGGTTGACCCGTCTCCACATCCAACACAAGGATGGCAATGTTATCCACATTGTTTGAGTTGCTATAACGAGTGCAATAATCATTGGCTAGTTGTTGAACCAGATGTTGCAATCGTGCATCGATATGGGTATGTAAATAGGTCTGACTCTTTGTCTTGGACAAATAATCCAGTAAGTGAGGTGCTTCATTCGGAAGTGCATACGGTTTATCAGGCAACGGCTCATCAACAGCTAGTTCATACTCATCGGCAGTGATAATATTCCTTTCCTGTAAAATAGCTAGCAGCTGATCTCTTTTTTTCTTGAGAATCTCTCTATTTCTACCCGGATGTATAAGACTGGGGGAATTGGGCAGGACAGCCAAAGTGGCCACTTCAGACCATGATAAACAAGAGATATCTCTGTTGTAATATCTCCATGCAGCTGCATTCACCCCCACTACATTTCCTCCAAAGGGCGCATGAGAGACATACATCCGAAGAATCTGCTCTTTTGAATACGATAATTCAATATCAAGAGCATAGATGACCTCAATCAGTTTATTCTTCAATGTCCTAGGTTGATTACCACGTACCATACGGGCTAATTGCATCGTTAGGGTACTTCCCCCCTCTTTCACGCAAGAAGATTGCACATTGCGTTTGAAAGCACGTACGACAGCGATTGGGTCAACACCGATATGATAATAAAACCGACGGTCTTCATAATTAACTAAACAGGTGATAAATCGTTGATTCAACGTGTCAGATTCAGGGAATCGCCATTGATCATCCCCTGCAATACGAGCACCTAATAAATTTCCACGTTCATCCAGCAAGACAGTAGAAGTGCTATCCTCAAATAACTGACGAGGCATCACTCCGACATGAAAGAATAGGAAACCTATTAGAAGAGACAATAGGAATGTTTCCCATTCATATTTCAACTTGCTTATTTTCATTTATTTATAGAATCATTCGTAATCTTATTCAGCCATACACCAAAACAAAATCGTCATACAGCTCATAGTGTAAATGATAGCTTCTATTTTGTTTGGTATCATACGCCTCTATCTTACCACATTTGTCTTGAACAGAAAACTTTTTCACGATGATATCTTCTGAAAACTCAGGCAAAGGAAGATCAGACAATTTAAATATCGTTTCTTTTGCACACCAATGTAACAGAAGAGATATTAATGCATGTGTTTCATCGATCGTTTCCTTGGGAGAAAGAAATTTATCTTTCACACGAAAAATCTTTTCTTTTTTCATCTCAATATCAATTCCCACAATATGCGTCGGACACATAATAACGGATACATATTGATTTGTGTGCGAGATACTGATATGGAGGGATGAATTCTTCAAAAAGGGTTTCCCTTCATCCGTATGCTCTATTTCAGGTTCTCGATGGGTAAGATGCAAAAGCAAGGCTCTTACCGTTAGGTATTCAATTCGTCGATGGGCATTGGATATCGAACTGATCTCTTTGGAATATAACTCTTTTGTTTCATGAAAAAGGGATAGCAGCTCCTCTTCCGTTTCTTCAATTTTCCATACAGCCAAAGATGTATCGTTCGGTAATATATGCTCAAATAATAACATTGTTTATTTTTTTCTATCCAAAACTTCTTTGGTAAAGAATAGGAATAGGATGGTTACAACTACAAAATAGACGATGTCACGGCTATCTATCACCCCACGACTCATGGATTCATAATGAGCATTGATACCTAAGGAAGCTATCAGACTTTGAGTAGAGCCAGTCGAAGCTAATCCAGAGATGATATCAAATCCTGCATATATAAAGAAACATAACACAGCAGCAACAATAAACGAGATAATTTGATTGTCTGTCAATGAAGATGAAAATAAACCAATGGAGACATATACGGCAGCCAAGAAAAAGAGTCCGATATACGATCCCCACGTACCACCCGTATCAATATTTCCCATAGGGTCACCCAGCAACCATACCGATAAAAAATAGATAAGTGTAGGAATCAAAGAAAACAGTACCAATAAAACACCAGCTAAATATTTAGAGATAATAATATTGGTTGTCGTTATAGGGTGAGTAAGCAGTAACTCGATGGTTCCTGTTTTTCGTTCCTCAGCGAACAAACGCATGGTGACAGCCGGTACTAAGAAAAGATAGAGCCAAGGTGCAAAGTAAAATAATCCGTCAAGATTTGCATATCCCGCATCCAACACATTGTATTCTCCCGGGAAGATCCACAAGAAAAGAGCTGTTAGCACTAGAAACACGCCAATCACGATATATCCCATTGGGGAAGCAAAAAAGTTATTATACTCTTTCTTTAGTAACGTCAACATTGGGTTTATGTATTAGTAATTTAACATTTGAATGTCATAACAATTTGAACAAACAAGCCTCTTTTCTCTTTAAAGCCACCACAGGAATCCTATTTTGCAGTGCACCACTCATAGTTGTCACAGCCAATTCCGGTGTGTTATTTTCCTCACTTAAATGACAAAGAAATACTTGTTTGAGATTAGGACTCGCATATGAACTAACCAATTCAGATGCCTCATGGTTGCTCATGTGTCCCATATTACTTGAGACTCGAATCTTCAGTTTTTCTGAATAAGAGCCATTCATCAACATATCTATATCATGATTAGATTCAATTATCAGATAATCGGCTTCTTGCACAGCTTGTATTAACCGTGGAGTTACATGTCCGACATCTGTTGCCAGAACGAGTTTTTTACCATGATATTCTATAATATAGCCCGAATTATCTACAGCATCGTGGGGAATATAAAATGACGTGATATGAAAATCACCCAACTGGATACGTTCTTCATGTTCTAGGTAATTACGATTGATGACCTCCACTTTCTTATGAATATAATTTGCGCGATCCATCATCGAGAAGAATGTTTGGGTTGCATAAACAGGGATGTTCCATTTATTACCAAACACACACATGGATTGAGTATGATCCTTGTGAATATGTGTGATAAACAATGCACGTATTTTACGAATATCAATGTTAATGGATTTTAGATATTTAACAATAGAGCGAGCACTAATTCCTGCATCTATCAAGAATCCGTATTGATCATTACCGATATAATAACAGTTTCCGCTGCTACCACTTGCTATACTATAGAAAATCCAATCGTTCATTTCTAATGATGAAAATATAATTTGCAAAGTTAAGAAATTAATCGATGATTACATCATTATATTCTCGATAACGCAACATGATTTCAGAAACAAACTCATCGGTCTCTTCTCCTCTAAGATATCCATGACGGACAACAGGGTCATTAAAAAACTCAGGTTTAGCTTTCATCCTTACAAAGATTCGGACATCACTCCATTTATCAGGACTCTTTCCATGCTTTTCGGCCAATGCCATTGCATCACGCACATGTCCGACTCCTGCATTATAACTAGCCAGAACGAATTTTGTCCTTTCTTCATTATCTTCAATGTACCGAAAGGCACCATCAACATTTGTCAGATATTTCACTGCGGCTTTTATGTTCAGTTCAGGATTTGTGATTCCTGCACTATCCAAGCCGAAACGCAAGGCTGTTGCAGGCATCAACTGCATAAGTCCCAGTGCCCCTGCCCATGATTTTGCATCAGGATTAAAGCGTGACTCCTGATAAGCAATCGAAGCTAACAGTTTCCAATCCCAATCAATCTGTGCAGCATATTTTTTAAACAATGGATCATAACTGGAAATCTTTTTCGAATTGATGTACTTAGGAGTATCTTTCGCATACTTTTTCTTTTGCTCGAAATATTTACGATGCAGATATTGGTATGTGAAATTGCCTTGAATATCATTGAACCAATGGGAAATCGTGTCACGCAACTCTGCCGAACCTCGTCTTACAACCCAAGCAGAACGTTGAGAATGGCTAAGCACCGTACTGATATCTATATTATTATAATAGGTCTTGTTGATGGAGGCAATGTTATCATCCGCCACGGTATAAGGAATCTCACCTTTCGACACCTTCTCTATCAATGATTCTTCATTTTCATCATTTGAAACCGTTTGGATGATTATTCCCCCTCCTATTTCATCATCTACATTAATAAGATGTTTATGATATTTTGAATTTTCAACGACATAGACTTCCAGACCGATTAAATCCATCGCCTCCTTCACATCAATCCGTCTCTGTTTGTTCTTACGCTGTATCAACACCTGTTTTGTTTTATATTCATGATCGACGAAATCTACATGATTCTTCATCTCATTCGATATTGTAACAGGATAAGCAACCAAATCCACCTCCTTGTTATTCAGCATCTGAATCATTTGTGCCACATCCGGCGCAATTGAAACCTTCAAATGAACCCCTAATGATTTGGCTAATTGTTGTGCTAATTCATATTCATATCCCATCTCCACCCCTTTATAATCAAAATAGGAGGTTGACCTGGAAAGAGTAACAACATGGAGGGTATCCGATATCAAGATTTTCTCCAAATCAGAATATCGTACTCCCTGATCACTTTTCGAAACGCACGCGAACAACAAGGGGAGTAAAAACCATATCCATTTTAATTTTTTCATCTTATTGCGTTTTTCCTAGTAAAGACTCTAAAACAAAAATAATATTTTCCGATTAAAAAAAGAAATATTATTTTCTCTATTTTTCTTATGCTTATATTAAATCGTGTATTTTTTGATGGTCAATAGACTTGAATCAAAAGAAAAATAGTAAATTTGTGTTGATTTTATATGTAATAAAAAGAATGCAAAAAGAGGAGATATTGAAAAGTCTTGTTCACGAGGATCATTTCGTGATTTATCATATGCCTGGCACAAAGGTTATTCGGATTATTTCCTCTTCCTCTCTTTTGAAAGTGACTGATTGGAATGAGCTGACGATTTGTTCAAAAGGATTTATTTTTGCTCCTTTTTATATTGATGACTTCCCCACATTTATCTTGACAGACTCAAAATCATGGGAGTTTCCCTACACTGAGGCTATTCAATCAGAATCATGGAGTGAAGCATCTACTCTCCCCGACCCTTCTTACCAATCCACCTTTAAGAAATTTCACGACAAAGTAGCTACTGGTGATTTTTCTAAATTGGTATTGGCTCGCACAAAAGATATTGCAACAGATGTGAATCCAATTGACCTGTTCTGGAACACCTGTCAACTCTATCCGAATGCAATGGTCTATCTTTTTCAATCAAAAGAGGCTGGCACATGGTTGGGAGCTACACCTGAATTATTACTCGAAGGTGATGCGGTTCAAATGCATACGGTCGCTTTAGCAGGTACCATGAAATGTAAAAACGGTCAGATTCCTAAACTGTCGGACTGGTCTGAGAAGAACAAGAAAGAACAACAGATCGTAACGGATTATATCCGTGAATGCATTCGTTCCTACGGTGAATTGAAGGATGAATGGGGTCCCTACTCTTGTAAAGCTGCAGACTTGGCTCATCTGAAAACAGATCTCTATTTTAGATTAGCACCTGAAAAGATGCCTGATCTATTATCTCTCCTTCATCCAACGCCTGCTGTATGCGGTCTTCCGAAACAGAAAGCTTTGCAATTCATAAAGGAGACGGAACCTGCCAAACGGAGCTACTATGCTGGTTTTTTAGGTTGGTACGAACCGTACGGAAAAACACAGCTATATGTTAACCTGAGATGTTTAACTTGGAAACAACCTTCTCAGATCCAATTGTTCGCAGGGGGTGGTATCCTCGATTCCTCTTCGATCGAAAACGAATGGAAAGAGACTGAAATCAAGATGCAAACATTGCTCCAGTCTATTCAGAATATAAATCTTCATCGACAATAATCATAGGTATGTATTCCATCAAAAAAAACATACAGCAATTAATATCCTTGATGGTTCAACATCATATATCAGATGTGGTGATCTGTCCAGGCTCCCGTAATATGCCTATTGCTGAATCGTTGGCCTCGAATGATTACTTCCATTGTCATGCCATCACTGATGAACGAAGTGCAGGATTCTTCGCAATCGGTCTCTCAATTAGTTTAAATAAACCTGTTGCGGTATGTGTGACCTCTGGTTCGGCATTGCTTAATCTTGCTTCAGCTATCTCCGAAGCTTATTATCAGCAAATTCCGCTTTTGGTCATTTCGGCTGATCGTCCTCAGGCTTGGATCGGACAGATGGATGGACAGACACTTCCTCAAACTCAATTGTTTACGTCTCTTCTGAAAAAGGAAGTTCATCTACCTGAACCCAAGGATTCAACCGATGAATGGTATTGCAATCGCTTAATCAACGAGGCTATCTTGGCACTGCATCATCATAGCAATGGACCTGTACATATCAATATACCTATATCCGAACCCTTCTTTGACTGCTCTGCTAAAGAGATTCCGCAGGAACGGATGATTCAACGAAACGCTCCTTATAAGAAGACTTGGATGGATGCTCAGCGACCTCTTTTTATTGTTGGTCAACTGCCTGTCGATGAAGCAAAACAACTCAAGGAATCACTTCATACGATAAATTGTCCCGTATTCTGCGAACATCTCTCTAATTTGGGTGACGACACCTCTTTTCTATACAATGCCGACTGCATCTTAAATGATGAGGTGGCTGAAGAGATGAAACCAGACCTTGTCATCTATTTAGGCGGACATATCGTTTCCAAAAGAATAAAAAAATGGATTCGCCAAATCCAGCCTTCGCATTGTTGGAGAATCAGTTCTGATGGTGAATGTTCCGACACATTTCAATGTCTCACAAATTGTATCGAGCAATCTCCTTATGATTTTATGCAATCACTAGCTCCCAAAGCTGTGAACAATGAATTTCTTCTCAGATGGCAAGAGGCAAGTCGAAAGGCAGAAAAAGCAAATCCACGAACAGAGTGCTATACGGCTCTCTCTGTTGTTCAACGTTTTATATCACTATTGCCAGACAATGTCTCTCTGATTCTAGCAAACAGCAGTGCGGTACGATATGCTCAAACAGTGCCAATAAAAGCTCAAAATGTATATGTCTCATGCAACAGAGGAGTCAATGGCATAGACGGTTCCCTGTCGGCTGCAATTGGTTATGCAACGGCACAACCCGCAAGAGAGTGTTATCTTATCATCGGAGATCTGAGTTTCTTCTATGATATGAACGGACTGTGGAACAATGAACTACCACAGAATCTGAAAATAATACTTTTGAATAATGGTGGCGGTGAAATCTTCAAAACATTGCCTGGTTTAGCGGAAACAACAGGAACAGAGCAGTTTGTCAGGGCTTGCCATCATACCTCAGCAGAGGGTTGGGCTAAATCTATGAATTTAAATTACATAGGAAATCACGAAGAAGCATCAGTTCTCACTAACTTACAACAAATGGTTTCCGCTTCCCGTCTGACGTTAGTTGAGTTTTTCTTCTAATTCATCAACAAACAGAATTGAACGATTTCACATATTTTACCCTAAATTTGTAATACAAAGATTAATCATTATAATCATGGAACAAGAAACTAAAAGAGTATGGAAGACGATAAAAGAATACAAAGAGATTCTTTTTGAATTCTATAATGGTATTGCTCGTATCACAATCAACCGAGAGCGTTATCGTAATGCCTTCACCCCTACTACTACTGCAGAAATGAGCGATGCACTCACAATCTGTCGCGAGAAACAAGATATATGTGTTGTGGTATTCACTGGTGCGGGAGATAAAGCATTCTGTAGCGGCGGCGACATGCATGTAAAAGGTCGTGGTGGATACATTGATGACGAAGGGAAACCTCGTCTCTCTGTTTTAGATGTTCAGAAACAAATACGTTCTTTACCTAAACCGGTGATCGCTGCTGTCAATGGCTTTGCAATTGGTGGCGGACATGTACTGCATGTTGTGTGTGACCTTACTATAGCATCTGAGAATGCTATCTTTGGACAGACAGGTCCTAAAGTGGGCAGTTTTGATGCTGGTTTTGGTTCTTCTTATTTGGCTAGAATCGTTGGTCAAAAGAAAGCTCGTGAGATCTGGTTCTTATGCAGACAATACAATGCACAGGAGGCTCTTGATATGGGCTTGGTGAACAAAGTGGTTCCGTTAGAACAGTTGGAAGATGAATATGTTGCTTGGGCAGAAAAGATGATGGAATACTCGCCTCTGGCTCTCCGCATGATCAAACGTGGATTGAATGCAGAATTGGATGGTCAAGCTGGTATTCAGGAATTTGCGGGAGATATGACCATGCTTTATTATTGCTTGGATGAAGCACAAGAAGGAGGTAAGGCATTTCTGGAAAAAAGAAAACCAGACTTCCAACAATATCCTAAATTTCCGTAAGTGATGATTCAAATAAAAGTATATCCATACACCTTACATTTCAAACAACCGGCAGGCACCTCCCGTGGTGTGTATCTCGAACATAAAGTGTGGTTTCTGCAAGCAACCGATTCTCAGTATCCAGAGCGTTGCGGATGGGGGGAAGTTGCCCCTCTACCGAATCTGAGTTGTGACGACACACCTGATTTTGAGAACGTGCTGCATAGGATATGCGATCAATTCAAAGAGACAATTGATTATGAGGGATTACGAAATTATCCCTCCATACTATTTGGCTTGGAATGTGCATTGGATGATCTTCATGCGTATCATCAACCGTTGTATGATACTTCATTTGCTAAAGGTGAAGAGAGCATCATAATCAATGGATTAATCTGGATGGGGTCTTACGAAGAGATGCGGAAACGAATAATAGAGAAATTATCGGCAGGATTCCACTGTATCAAGATAAAAATTGGTGCAATAGATTTTGAAAAAGAGTATAGTCTATTGGAACAGATTCGGAACGATTTTTCTTCAACAGAAATCACTCTCAGAGTGGATGCCAACGGAGGTTTCTCTCCGCAAGAGGCTATGTCCAAGTTAGAGCGATTGGCTCGTCTGGATATTCATTCGATTGAGCAACCAATCAAAGCAGGACAAATAGAAAAAATGGCGGCTTTATGTCGAGATACTCCCCTCCCGATTGCATTGGACGAAGAATTAATCGGGGTCAATCAGTTGTCCGAAAAAGAGAGATTACTGGACACCATTCGTCCTCAATACATTATCCTGAAACCCTCTCTACATGGAGGCAAGAAAGGTTGTGAAGAGTGGATTCGTTTGGCACAACAACGACAAATTGGTTATTGGATCACCTCTGCCTTAGAATCGAATATCGGACTCATGCACATTGCACAATGGGCATCTACCTTTGCGATTAACATCCCGCAAGGCTTAGGCACTGGAGCACTCTACACAAACAATATTGATACCCCTCTTTCGTTGGAAGGTGAACAACTATGGTATAAAAAAGATGAGAAGTTTAGCAGATTTCCTCAGGGATTGGAACAACGATTCTGACACGATTGCCGTACACTCTTCTGGTTCCACGGGTACACCTAAAACAATGTATGTGGAAAAGAAACGGATGCTGGCAAGCGCCAAGATAACCTGTGATTTCCTCCAGCTACGGAAAGGGGATACTGCCCTACTCTGTATGTCTCTTGATCATATTGGAGCTCAAATGGTCGTAGTACGTTCTATCGAAAGAGGTATGCAGTTGGTGGAGGTGCCGCCTTGCGGACATCCCTTAGCTCATCTTGATCAATCAATTGATTTTGCCGCCATGGTTCCCTTGCAAATCTATAACACACTGCAAGTTCCTCAAGAGAAGGAAAAACTAAAACATATCAAACAGCTCATCATCGGCGGAGGGGCTATGGCTCCAGAGATTGAAGAGGAACTACGTAGTTTTCCAAATGCTGTTTGGTCAACGTATGGTATGACGGAGACTCTTTCTCATATTGCTCTCCGTCGAGTGAATGGTGAGGAGGCATCTGAATGGTACACACCCTTGAATGATGTACGAATACGCATAAATGAAAACGATTGCTTATGTATTCTCGCTAAAAATATCTGTGATAATGAATTGATAACAAACGACATAGCAGTAATAAACGCCCAAGGGCAATTTAAAATCATCGGAAGACGAGATAATATCATTAACAGTGGTGGTTTGAAGATTCAGATAGAAGAAATAGAACGGAAACTTCAGAAATTAGGAGAACAAAACTTTGCTATCGGCAGCTATCCGGATAAGAAATTCGGTCAGATTGTGGTATTGCTCACGGCTGAAAAAGATAGCGACACAAAAGAGAGAATCAGTCAGTTACCAGCTTATTGGCAACCCAAAAGAATAGTTTATACCACACACATACCTCTTACTGAAAACGGAAAGATTGCTCGACAAAAAGTTCAGGAAGAGATAAAAAACAGAATGGAACATGAAACTAATCGTCAATAAACTATTACCCACGAAAGGATTTAAAGCCATCAATCTTTTGGGAATAATCTTTGTACGAAAAGAGTATTCCTTAACCAAGGTGGACATCAATCACGAGCGGATTCATACCCATCAGATGTTGGAAATGCTTATCATCTTCTTCTATCTCTTCTACCTGATAGAATGGGTCATCAAATTATTCTATTACAAAGATCGGTTGAAAGCATATCGTAATATTTCGTTTGAACGTGAAGCTTTTTTTTACCAACATGATCTTTATTATCTAAAGAAAAGAAAACACTATGAGTGGCGAAAACTGATTCGTCTATAAACCCATTATTCACGCAACAAAGTTAAATGACCTGTATATTGTTTGTCTATATCTGCAATATTGATCACATACCAATAATCGGTTGAAGGCATTGGGGTTCCTTGATAGGTTCCATCCCACCCTTCTAAAGCATCTGTCGTACTGAACATCAGACGTCCAAATCGGTCAAAGATATCTATTTTAACATCATCATATTTATACAGGTTCTCAACCAACCATGTAGTATAATTCGCTATGAAGTATTCAGGGATTTTTAGATCAATAGCTTCTGTCTTAAAGTCAAATTCAGAAGAACAACCTAGTTCGTCCGTCACTATCACATGATACTCCTTATCCATCAACGCATTGTTCAACATAGCTGTTTTGGATACTCTATCGCCATAATCAAATGTCAAACTACCTGTACCTCCTTCCGTCTGCAAGAGATACGATATATTGGATATCTTTTTATAATCTGTGATAACAGGTATTGTACCAACAGAAACCTTCACATTCGTCTCTGTAACACAGTTGTTTGCATTCGTTGCCCGCAGAACATAAGATGCATCATTCGTCGGAGTTACATTCAACGACTCTTCCGTGGATAAAAGATTCGTCATAGATTCATCATACCATTCATACGATAGATCTGAATCATTTGTTTCAACCTTTAAATCCGCGCTTTCGCCTTCACAGATAGAGACATCTGATAATTTGATGAATGGATGATTTTCTGCATTCACATGATACTTCACGATAGCCGACGGACATATTTGATTTCCTACCTCAAATTCATAATCAGCTGTGCTGTTCACAACATCCGATAGATCAAAAAACAAACTATCATCAGACGCTTCATCACTAATTTGGCTATAACGTTCTTTTGATGTACCATTGGTTACTTCCTGTCCATTTTTTCTCCATTTCCAAAAAGTCACAACACCTGAGGCTGAATTTTCCAACAAGAGAGGATCACCCTTACATACAGATAGTTCTGCATGATTATTTTGATCCAGGACAACATCATTTTTCACATGTACAAACACGCTGTCCCACACATCAAAACTAAATTCATTGGAGTAATCATAACAATATTCATTCAAACCCACTACACGAAAAATTTCCTCTTTCTGGGGCGTCACTTCCAACTGATCAGTCAGGTGAGTATCAAACGTTCCTTCATGATTGGTGGCAGATAATAGAGAACTCCGTTGCCATACAATCTCATCCACATTCTCGTATTTCAATTTCAATGTTGCGGAAGCGCCATCACATACTTTATCATTATCTGCAGAGAGTTCCAAGACAGGCACAGGATTAATGATCATGATAAAATCCATATTCACATCCGGACATGTCTCACTACCGACAATTTGCGTTATAACACAGTTACTAGGCAAATCTGTTCTAAAACTAAAATCTGTCGATTGAGCAACCCCATTCACTTTCCATAAGGAGGTGTGATGTTGGGTGAATTCATTATCCCCCTCTCTTCCAAATCGAAAATAAAAATCCTCAAACGGACCACAGAAGTTGATGGTATCTCCACTTTCAAACGGTCCGTCTGAACTACTCCATTGTGGGACATAGATAGGTTCAATCTCAACACGAACGAAATCAGACAGAACCTCAGGACACACTCCGTCGGATGGCACTTTCAACCAATACAATCCATCCTGTTTCGGTTGATACGACAACACACCATCAGAAGGAGTCTTTTGCAGAACTTTAGACTGAAACTCACTATCGTACATGCGCAGCCATGTCACCTCTTTGTTATTGTTTTTGACCTTTGCTTTGAGTTCAACCTCAGATCCTTCACATATCTTCGATGAAGAAGCAGTCAACTCCAATTCAGGCATGTGTGTGACCTTAAAATTAAAGTCAAAAACAGACGGCGGACACACCCCATCTGTCACAGTATGCGTGATCTTACAGTCTTTATCAATCAAAGGAACTGTAGCACTCCATTCTTCCGACATAGGAACCCCATCTATTGTCCAGGATGAATGGAAACGTTTCTTAAAAGCTTCTTCGTTTGATCCGAAATTAAACCAAAACGTAAAATCTTCAATTTTTTCGCAAAAATCAAATTCATATCCACTTGATATCGGGGTATCCCCTACTTGCCAATCGGGGATATATGGACTCACACATTGAGAAAACGTATAAGTGGATGAAAGAATTAAGCATAATAATAGAAATTGTTTGTTCATTTGTAAAATCACCCCTGTTTTTAAAATTGGAAATAAATAAATTTCTGTAAGTCAGCTGTAATAAATTGATATATTATATAAACGAAAATCACGACAAATATTGCCATCAAAGGTAAAGGAAGTGAAGCAAATGCAAAACGATAACGACGTTTTGTATTTTCAGGAATCCAGTGGATAATCATTCCCAAGATAATCAAGAAAAACACATTGATATATGCATGACAAATCTCTGGAATCAAGGATGTATCCCATGGGCTACCTATTTTGTTCACCATGTTTTTAGCCGTATCCCAAGCTTTTTCATTGGCTTCGGAAGGATCCAAATTCGAACCTGCACGGAAAAACAATCTGGTCCAAGTAATAAACACGAAGGTTTGGAATACCGCCCAACAGGTTTCCAAAAACTTGAATTCACGTTCTCCTTCGAAATAATTATAAATTAAGCGGATAAATGATCCAATAAAAATAATCAATGACCATACAAACGCAATGTTCCATATAGGAGCTGGGAACAGACTCGCTAGGGTCAAGAAAACAACCGTAACTGCCATGATTACAATCACACGAGCAAACACATCCCAATCTTTCCAGAAACGATAGACAATCATACCGATACCATTCAATCCACCCCAGATCATAAAGTTCCAACTGGCACCATGCCAAAGTCCTCCCAATAACATGGTATTCAACCTATTCATATTGGATGTGAGGTTTTTCTTCTTCTCAGGATATTTATAACAATTCAAAGTCACAATGGCAGCAATGGTGATGATGACAATAGCCACCCAAATACTGCCCGACAGAATCGTTCCCACCAATGAAATGGTAAGAATGCAGGCATAGGTTCCAAACGATGCCGTACGGTTTCCTCCTAACGGGATGTAGAGATAATCCTGCAACCATTTAGACAATGAGATATGCCAACGTTTCCAGAATCCACCAGGGTTCGTTGCCTTATACGGAGAGTTGAAATTCTTAGGTAGATAGAAGCCCATCAACATGGCAACACCAATCGCGATGTCCGTATAACCAGAGAAATCCGCATAGACTTGCAGAGAATAGCCAAACAAAGCCACTAAGTTTTCAAAGCCAGTGTACATGGTTGGATTCTCAAAGACACGGTCGATAAAATTAACAGCGATATAGTCACTCAAAATGATTTTCTTCGCCATACCATTCAGAATCCAGAACATGGCTATACCAAACTGTCGGCGGGATAGAAAATATTTTTTATAGATCTGTGGGATAAAATCACTGGCACGAACAATAGGGCCAGCCACCAACTGTGGGAAAAAAGTAACATAGAATCCAAAATTCAAAATATTCTTGACTGGTTCCACCTTATTTCTGAAGATATCCATCAAATAACTAATACATTGGAATGTATAGAAAGAGATACCGACAGGTAATAAAATCTGATCTACCGTGAAAGCAGGTCTTCCCACTATCTCATTACCAATCCAAGCAAACGCATTGAACACTTTGATCTGAATACCAAATAAATCATAGATCATATCGGCAAAGAAATAGGAGTATTTAAAATAACACAGTGTCATCAGATTGACAATCAATCCTAGAACCAGCCAAAACAGTTTTCCCCCGTTGCTTTTTGATTTATAGATTCGTGCGCCATCAAAGAAGTTAAAAAACGTGGCAAACACAAGAATTAAAGTAAACCAACCACTTGTTTTATAGTAAAAGAAAACACTGACGATGAACAAAAATGTATTTCGCATCAGTACTTTACTGTGAATCAAACTAAACACAGATAATACTGCAACAAAAAAGATCCAAAAATAGTGTTGCGTAAAGAGCAACGGAGAATCTGGATTAAAAGAGAATATATCGAGTATAAAATTTATTAACTTATCAATCATAGCTTACTTTATTCTTTTTCTAAATAAGAGGACACCAATGCATTATAGAAGACATCACCGATCAACTGATATCCTTTTTTTGTAAAATGAATTTTATCTTTCTGTGCCAAACCATTCTGTTCCCATTTACGCATGGATTCTAATCCCCCCATCCACTGGAAGAGATTCCAATAGCCTCCATCGTGTTTACGGGCCAATGTTTGGAAAGCATGTTCAACTTTTATAGCATTGTTATTGACAACATACATCGTTTTTCTTTTCTTTCGAATCTTTCGGAAAGAATCATTGTTGGTGATGAATATGTAAAAACAATCTGGATTCACCTGCTCAATTTTACTTATCAACGAGTCATAGTTCGCGATAAACTGTGTTTCTGAAAATTTCACGGGAACAGCATCATTGATACCTATGGCAAAAATAACGAGGTCCGGATGAATCCATTGCAAGTCTCTCTCGAAATTCTCACATGATATGAAGGAAGGTACAGCAGCACCATTCACACCAATAGAGTGATAGATTATTCCATCATCTTCATTTTCCAATAAAAATCCACAGACAGAGAATTTATGTACTACAGAATCATTTTGAACAAATCTCACAATAAAACTATCTTGTATTCCTGTGAATCTGAAGATATAAGACTCCGTCTCGCTATCATGCTCAGGCATGATCCATGTACTGTCCGTCAGCATGATGATCGGAGTCACTTTATCCAATGAATCAGTATATCCCAATAGTCTCATCATCGTAAATCCCCATCGCTGAGTTGAGTCTTTCGGATTCATATTTACCGTAATCTCTGCATTCTTATCTTCGGTGGTAACGGCAATACCTGTCACACCCAATTTAGCTATTCGATCTTTTTTGACGTTCTTTGAAGTCACCCACACCCCTTTAGAATAGACTTTATAATTGGTCGGATTATTTGTCTTCGCTGTTTTAAAAGGGAATATGATACCTCTCGACGGTCTTAAATCACCATTAAGAGAGTCCAAATGACAACGGACTGTATGAGAGAAGATATCCGCTTGCACATGAGAACCACCTAAATGTAGAATATTAACTTTCCCTTTATGACAGAGCACGACAGAATCCAATTTGCTAAAAAACAGATCTCTTCGATCCGTTTGAATCGAATCTGGATATTGGATATTCTTAGCCGACTCATTCAGAAAAGGATATTGCTTCACATCATGTACAAGAATATCTTGCGCAAACAGATTTATATTGATGTTAAGAAATAAAAACAGACCAATATATTTTATTATTCGCTCGTTCATTATTACACTTACAATTATAATTACTCAACCCCACTCCACTTCTTGTTTCGTTTTAAGAACTGATAGTAGTCATAACAATTCATAAATGATTGAATAAACACCTCGGCAATTCGCCCAGCTCCTTTTTCTGTGAAATGAATATAATCACTTGATGCCCATGCTGGCGAGTGTGACACCCATTTTACCATCGAATTACGACCACCCATCACTTCATACATATTCCAAAACATTGCATCATTTTCTAATGCAACACTTTTTAGGGCTTCAATAGTATTTTCCAAGAAAGGATATGTCTGCAGTTCACCATCAATTCTGGTGGACATATCCGCAGGACCAATCAACAAGATTTGTGTCTTAGGATATAGTTTTTTTACATAAGCAATCTGTTTGCCCATGCTCTCTTTATAAGCAGCTATACTTTTTTCTGTATTAAGATAAGGCGTTGCATTTCCGCCAAACTCCATTATAACCAATTTTACATTCAATGAATTCATGGATTCAGAAAGCAAATGAGAGGATATCTTGGTAAAGAATGTTCCAGAAGATCCTCGAAGCGGTATGTTATCCACAAACACACCATTCTTAGACTCCATGGAGATACCATATATCTCCCCTTTTCCTCTTAATTGAAGATTAAACTTATTGATAGGACTCTTCAATTGCCAGGTTAACTTTTTCATATCAGCACACGACGTTTTGATGACCTGAGTCGTATCCTTCCCGTCGTATGACAACGTGGCAGAAAATTTATCACTCGTGTTTCCTACCAACAAACTGATTTTTGAAAATTTCTTCACTCTGGAATATGTCTTTTTCCAGTTTCGTGCCGAGATAGATAAGGTGACACTACCATTCAGTTCAGCCATCTGAGCTAACACACCATATCTGTTATGAGACAACTTTTGACGAAGCGTTCCATCCGCAATGTAACGAGGAATACTATCCGATGTGGCTTGTCCTACAGAGATAGATGGAATGGGTTGTATTGCAGGCACTAATCCAGCACCCCATCCGCCAAATTTTTCTTGTAACTTCTCACGAATATAAGAAGTGATTCTATCTTGCTCAATTTGAGAATCACCATAATGTAATATATGAATAGACTCATTTCCATTCTTACAATTATCCAAGGAATTAAACAAGGCATACAACGGCGAGAGATCATCAAATGCACATTCAATTCTAGCCTTGCTTGCAAATACAAGTTTCTGATACGATTTCAAAGTGTCTATGTATGCCAATGAATCAGCTTTCTCAGCCTCATACACACGAGCCAAGGAATCTCGTTCTATCTGCAACCTCAATTCTTCTTCAGCTCTCTTTAATTTATCTTCCGCAGATTCCCGATCAACAGTATTTCGTTCCATCACTTGCGCCAAGGACGGAAATTTTAATGTTTTATTCCCAATGGTTATACCATCTTCCGGATAAAAATAACATAATCCTATCAAAATAAATAGAATAGACCAGAAGAATAGTAATGAACGATATGCTTTCATTAATTCAATACATTTATAAGACTACAAAATTAATAAAACTTCACAAAAGAAGTAAACCTGAATGGGTATTTCCTTGCAAATATGACTCCTTCTAAAATGTTATTTTTTTCATATTTTTTCAAAGCAAAATAAAAATATATTAACATTTATATGTACAAAAACACTATCATAATAATATAATACGATAAATAAATGTAAAATTTTATATTTTTTGAATGAAATTAACATTGTTTTTATGTAGTTTTAAAAAAAATTTATATACATTTGCAATATTAATAACCATAAGAAGAATTATATGCTACAACATTTGATTGGAGAAAACGCTGGAAAGGTTTGGCGTCTCCTAAATGAAAAAGGTGAGTTAACATTTGCTCAAATTAAAAAAGAATTGAAAGGTAAGAATGAGGAGCTTTATATGGCTTTGGGTTGGTTGCTTCGTGAGAATGCTATATATAGCCGTGATGAAGAAGAAAAAACTTTTTTTGGTTGTAAGTAATATTAACTTTACTAAAAGAAATTAAAGGGAAGTCTCTGAAAGGCTTTCCTTTTTTTTATTGCCGCTAAGTGAATTAAGAATTAAGAATGGCGGAATATTCGGCAAGAGCAAATCGCATCATGGGTGCAAACATCAAAACAGCCAGAGATCTTACTCCCTGGCTGTCACGTTGTTTAATTAAAAAAATGGGGTTATTCGGCTTTCGACCAGTTGATGCGCTGTGAGAGATACATCAATACAGCAAGGATAACAAACAATCCCAAACTGCCGGCCAACAATGCGTATGTTTCCATTCGAATCAATATAAAGATGTAAGTATAAAGTCCTAATAATGAAACTCCTATGTAGGCTGCAGTCTTACGTATTTTCAATACACCTACGGAATAGAGCGAAATCAAGACAACTGTCATTAGCGTTGAAATCCAGTAAGATGGAACAAATCCAATATGTTCAGACATTGAAAGCAGCAATGAATAGAACAAAGTCAATGCCAAACCAACCAAAGTATATTGCAATGGATGCACCTTTTTCTTTTGAATAATTTCAATGAAGAAGAACAACACGAAAGTGAGGACCACAAACAACTCTGCATACTTCACACAACGCAACGTCTTTTGATAATGCTGTACAGGAATCAACAGATTCACACCAAACTCAGAGTCACTGAATCCATCCTCATCTATATCCCCTATGATTATTTGAGGATATGAACGATTTACATACAAAATTTCCCATTCACTGCTAAATCCATCCTCTTTCACCTCCCTTTTGGTGGGTAAAAAATTACCACAAAAACTTGGTGTCTGACAATTTGACGTCAACGAAACAACTGTCTCCTTTCCGATAGGAAGGAACTTCAAGGCTTGTGAACCTTTAAGATTTAATGTCATCTTAAATGGCACCTTCTGACCTAAAGTCCACTTTTTCAAATTGATATTTGCTGAAAATTCCTTCGTTGATAGAATTGATTCTCCATTCGGTGTCAAAGTATATGTTTCATCTCCTAAGGTTAATTTCACCTCCTCCGTGATTCCTTTTATGTCTGAAATAGCTATTTTGACCGACTCATTCAACACATTTTTTTCTATATCATCAATATTTTCCCCCGTAAATACAAAATCACCAGTGATCTCAAGTGGAGAATCATACGTCACAATCTCATAAATACCCCTTTTCAACTGTTGAGAATTAATAGCTCCACTGATGTGTAAATTTTCTGGAAGCAACGTCACTTTGCGATTATAAGTTGTCACCTTGTCTTTTCCATCTTCCTTGCTAATGTACTGAACTCTCCAATCATAATGAATGGTCGGCGCAATGACTAACTGCTCGTCGCCCCAACTTTCAAATACATCACTCATGGCAGATCTAGCTGTGTATTCACGCTCTTCTATCAAACTCTCCACCATCTTTATGGGTATAAGTAGCAACAACGTAATAACCCCTATTGCTATTGACTTTAACATTAATCTCTTGTTTGGATTAGCTACAACAACTTGTGTGGTCACATCCTTCTTTTCATTCATATTTTCCATATCCTTACATTTTTAAAGTACTTTGAATTTCAAAGTATAAGATTAAAAAAATTTATTTGTTTATTGAATTTTTCAAAAAAGCCTCCAATGCGTTCAAATGGTCTGTAAACGCTACACGTCCTTCGTTTGTAATACTATAAGTCGTGTTCGGTTTACGTCCAATGAACTGTTTTTTTGATTCGATATAGCCCATCTCTTCCAAACTTCTCGTATGGCTGGCCAAATTACCATCCGTAAGTTCCAACAGCGACTTCAGAGAGGAGAAATCCATCTCTTCATTCACCATCAAGACCGACATGATGCCTAATCGAACCTTGCTTTCGAATGCTTTATTGATATTTTTTAAATCTAAATTCATATTTAATTGAATCTCAATAGACTGATTTACTGAAATTTACTCACTCCGTTTGGAGGTTAACCCTCCTCCCCTTTCTCTTTTCTTTCAAACTTTAAATAAAAGATGAGTCCATAAACAATGTGACAAACACCAAAACCAATCATCCAGAACAGCAAAGAATGGTTAACCATCAGAAAATCAATTAATCCTAGTGCCAACTGTACATACCCCAAGTATTTGATGTTTGAGAAAGTGAAATTAGACAAATTGATAAGCGCCAATCCATAAAATATCAGCATGAATGAGGAAGTTAATCCATAATGTCCTTGATAAATCAATCCCACACATAATACGCCTCCGACGATAAGCGGTAAAAAGAAATTCCAAAGCATCTTCTGTACGGTTCTGTCAAACTTGAATCTCAAGCCATTCTTCTCTGCCTTCCGTTTGGAAAACAAAATAATCATCATAAAACATATAATAAATAATGAAATGGCTAAAATCATCAAACTTCTTACCTTATACACATGCAACCACTCATTCTCTATTATGTGATTCGCCAACAAAGCTGCCACAATCGCCAATATGCCTACCACCACAGCCGACACACCACTTAATGACAACACCTTGGTTGAGCGTTCCATCATATTTCTAATCTCTGACAACGTATTTATCACTTCTTTGTTTTCCATACTGATAATTAATTTAAAAGTACTTTGTAATGCAAAGTTACAAATATTCTAATTCACACAAAATTTTTGAGGTATTTTTTTTTGAATTTTATTACAAATAAAGTATAAACTATTGATAATCAGAAGATATATACATACAAAAAAAAACATCTGCATACATTTACGTACGCAGATGTTTTACTATATACAACTCTAAATTTTACTCTTTCACTACATTCAAGCACAATTCCTTCAATTGTTGCTCATCAATTTCGGATGGAGAATCAATCATCACATCACGACCTGAGTTATTCTTAGGGAATGCGATACAGTCACGAATAGAATCTAATCCTGCCAACATGGAAACAACACGATCCAATCCGAATGCCAAACCTCCGTGAGGTGGTGCTCCATACTTAAAGGCATTGATCAAGCAACCAAACTGATCCATTGCCTTTTCTGGCGTGAATCCAAGCAATTCGAACATCTTGTTTTGCAATGCTGAATCATGAATACGGATGGATCCACCACCCAACTCTACTCCATTCATTGCTAAATCGTATGCATTGGCACGTACACGACCAGGATCACTATCCAAGTATTGTACATCCTCCAACTTCGGACTCGTAAATGGATGATGCATTGCATAGAAACGTTGATCTTCTTCGTTCCACTCAAACAATGGGAAGTCGATCACCCACAATGGAGCGAACTTATTCTTATCACGAAGCCCCAAACGCTCTCCCATCTCCAAACGGAGTTCATTCATCTGCTTACGTGTCTTGTCTGCGTCTTCACCACAAAGGATCAACATCAAATCGCCTGGTTTAGCATTGAAACGCTCTGCCCACTTCTTCAAATCATCCTGAGAATAGAACTTATCCACACTTGATTTGAGAGAACCATCTGCCTCATATTTAACATATACCAATCCTTTGGCACCAACCTGTGGTTTCTTCACAAAATCAGTCAATCCATCTAATTGTTTTCTTGTATATGATGCACAACCTTCTGCACAGATACCTACCACAAACTTAGCAGCATCGAAGACTGGGAAGTTACGTCCTTCTGTCAAGTCTTTCAACTCAACAAACGTCATACCGAAACGCATATCAGGCTTATCTGATCCGTAGAGGCGCATACACTCATGCCATGTCATGCGTGGGAACGGACCATCAAACTCAACACCTTTTACATATTTAAAGATATGTTTGATCATTCCCTCAAACATATTGATCACGTCTTCTTGTTCGATGAAAGACATCTCGCAATCGATCTGAGTAAACTCAGGTTGACGATCAGCACGCAAGTCCTCATCACGGAAACACTTAACAATTTGGAAATAGCGGTCAATACCAGCTACCATCAAAAGTTGTTTAAACTGTTGAGGAGATTGAGGCAAGGCATAGAACTGACCAGGATTCATACGAGAAGGAACGACAAAATCGCGTGCGCCCTCTGGAGTAGATTTGATTAAGACTGGAGTCTCCACCTCCAAGAATCCTTGTCCATCTAAGTAACGACGTACTTCAAATGCTATCTTATGACGTAGTTCCAAGTTCTGACGAACAGGATTACGACGAATATCCAAGTAACGGTATTGCATTCTCAAATCATCACCACCATCCGAATTATCTTCGATAGTGAATGGAGGCACTTCAGAAGCACTAAGCACCACCAATTTATTAGCAATGATTTCGATTTCACCCGTAGGGATGTTTTTATTTTTATTGCTTCTTTCTGCAACTGTACCTTCTACCTGAATCACCCATTCGCGTCCCAGTTTGTTAGCCTGCTCACACAAAGCAGCATCTTTCTCCTCATTAAACACAACCTGAGTGATGCCGTAGCGATCACGCATATCTAAGAAGGTCATACCACCCATCTTTCTGGATTTCTGAACCCAACCTGCCAAGGTAACGACTTCACCCACATTTGCAATCGTGAGCTCGCCACACGTTTTTGTTCTGAACATTTTATTCTAATTTTTTAATCTGTATGCAAAATTATAAAAAAAAGAAAAACAGATAAGGGGAAATGAAGGAGAAATTAAGGTGCAATTTACGCTATTGTATCACACCATCTTTCTTACCCCATTGCATTCTGGATATCTCGAGCAACTCCAAAATTCATTACCGGCATTTATACCTTTCTTTGCAACACGTTTGATCATCGGTTTTCCGCATTTCGGACAAGCTGGTGCATTAGATTGTACGCTTTGCTCTGTACGGTAAGCGAGTCTCTCAGCAGTCAATCCTTCAGAAAAGCCACCCTCCTCCCGAAATGTAGCAAGAAGATTCTCAATTTGTTTACGTAGCATCATGATTAGGCAAATCCCCCCATCTTCACCAACCATCCAATTAATCCCTCCTTATCGCTTTTTCCCTTCCTCAAATTTTAACATCCACAACAAAATCATTATCTTTGCAAAAATTTTCTATTAATATGCACAAATCCGGTTTTGTAAATATTGTGGGTAACCCCAACGTCGGCAAGTCCACTCTTATGAACGCTTTGGTGGGAGAAAAAATCTCCATCATCACTTCCAAAGCTCAAACTACGCGTCATAGGATCTTGGGAATCGTCAATGGTGATGATTTTCAAATCGTCTATTCTGACACGCCGGGTGTCTTGAAGCCCAACTACAAGCTTCAGGAATCTATGCTCAACTTCTCCAACAGTGCCTTGACCGACGCTGACGTTATTCTCTATGTGACTGACGTGGTGGAAAATGCTGAGAAGAATGCAGATTTTTTAGAAAAAGTGAAGAAACAAAAGGCGCCTGTCATCTTGGTTATCAACAAAATTGACTTGACAGACCAACCTAAATTGATTGAACTTGTAGAGAAATGGAAAGCGTTGCTCCCTGATGCGGAAATTATTCCTCTCTCCGCTCAAAACAACTTCAATCTTGACTACCTTTTGAAAAGAATCAAGGATCTTCTACCCGACTCTCCGCCATTCTTTGAGAAAGATGCGTTGACCGACAAGCCTGCACGTTTCTTCGTCACCGAAATCATTCGCGAAAAGATTTTGACCAATTACGACAAAGAAATTCCGTATTCCGTAGAGGTCGTTGTAGAACAATTTAAGGAAGATAACAAACTGATTCGCATCAATGCTGTGATCTGTGTGGAACGTGATTCTCAAAAAGGAATCATCATCGGTCAAGGTGGCAAGATGCTGAAAAAGATTGGTATGGAAGCCCGCAAAGACATCGAAGCATTCTTCGAAAAGAAAGTCTTTCTGGAACTCTTTGTCAAAGTGGAAAAGGATTGGAGAAACAAAGACAAAAAGCTGAAAGAGTTTGGCTACCAACCCGAATAACAGACCTCTTTTCATTTATTTAAACAGCGTATTATTATGAGTAATTTAGTAGCTATA
>JBGUIU010000004.1:0-2255 GCA_045113275.1 Paludibacteraceae bacterium | reverse complement strand
CTGATATGCCGATTATTACAGTTTCTTCATCATGATTGTTCCATACGGAATGAGGAATAGAGCCTTTCACTAAAAAAGCCTCATCCTTCCTATTTTTGCATGAAATTTCACGCAAAATTCAAAATAGTCTTTTTGTTCAATGAGCCTTTTGGTCTGCCTCGCCCTCTACCTGCAAGTTTTCGTTCCATTGCTGCCTTCTGGGTTGATGACAGACTACTCTGTGGAACAGGAAGTGAATAAGCCATGCTTATCTCCACCTGTGGTGTCGTAAACCCTGTCACACTGCTGCTTCCATCCGGATATTCAATATAGCGAATTGGGAGCATTTCATGAAGGACGTCTATCGAAGACGGATAGTTTTTTCGGAGTTTTTCACTCCAGATGTGACGAAGATGCGAACGGAGAATCAAACCTATGAACAGTATGAAAAGCCGTCCGTTTTTTCCATCTTCGCTCCAGTTATTCTGCATATTGAAACCAAGCTGATCTTTCATTTCCTCAAAATATTTCTCCTGCTCATCACGTAACGCATACAGTTCAAACTGTCTTCTTGCATCACCATCCACCTTATAGGATATGGATGCAAAGATTCCTGCTGTATTCTTCGCCTTGGATATTACTTTTTCATTTTCAGTTACAATCAGTTTCTTTTCTGAACTCAGATAAATCTTGTGAAAAGTATACAGAGTTCTGAGTTTCCTGATGTCTTCATCAGAGTAGACTCCACTGTCTGTTGCATTAAGTTTGGATGCTGCCTGTTTCTCCTTTCGGATACTCTCATTTATCTTTGTTAATCTTTCAATTCGAACATTCATATCCAGAAACAGGTTGATCTTCAGTTTGATCTGTTTTACCTGTTCAGGATGTTCCGGATCTGAAACATTTTTATCTTCCTCGAACTGCGTCAGGAAGATCTTTTCTTCGTCATAGTATTCCATGTTTGCAGGCATACCCTGAGCATCATACTGGATCCGCAGGATGCTGTTGTATACTGGGTTCTGTCCAACTTTGCCACATACAAGGAATGCCTGATCCCTTTGTATCATGTCAACAATGTTATCTTCTGTCTCGTACCCTCTGTCAAAGACTACCAGCAAATCATTGCATTCCAGTTTCTGCAAATCCTCAATAATCGTGTGCAAGGTTCTGGAATCATTCTCATTCCCGCCAAATGTTCTGTAGTATATCGGCTCGTGCGAATCAAGAGAATATACAACAACTTCCAGAGTATTCTGCAGTGCTTCGTTGTCCTTGTTCTTTCCCCAGCGTATATCAGCAAGACATCTTCCATATGCAGATCTGGTTGTTGAATCACAGGCAAGCACTGCCTTGGGATTCTGTCGTTTTATACGCAGTTTCAAAAATGACATCCTGTGATTATCTGTTATGGACTGTGTGAACCTCGTAATATACGAAGGACTGAGAACTCTTGCAGAAGGAACTTTTGTATATGTCTGCCATCTCTCTGTCTGAGAGTAACTCCATTTTGTCATAATCGGAAACATTGCCAGTGTCATGATATCATTCACAACCAGCTGATTACCGTCAAACACCGACAACAGATCCTCTACCACGTGTTTGCTCACTGCCATTTCCCACAAAAACCAGGTACCACCATAAAACCGATTGTTAAACTGTTCATCTCCGGCTGTTGTTCGTACTGTTCCGGAAAAAGCAGAACCGTCATTTTCATATGACGGATCATAAGAGAGAGGTCTTCTGTTCTCCTCCTCTGTCAGTTTTTCTATCGCTGATAAATCCCAGCTTTCTGGAAACTCAAGTTTGCCTCTCGTATTAGAATCAGTCAGACAGAAACGCTGATTCGGTATAAACTTCATCTCCTCTGTAACATCCCCCCAATACACGTAGTGACGTCTGATTTTTCCTGTCTTGTCATCCTTCTCGTAAGGCTGAGTTGCTGCATATCGGTATCCTCCAGTTTGGTGAAGAATTACTTTGAAATCTGCATTCGGGCTTCTTGGTCTACCTGCCACAACATCCTCTCCACATATATGCGTGAAATAATATATTTATTATATCATATTTCACGCATATATGGAGAATTATTATGCAGTATAAACAATCATAAAACGTTGCATTTTCAATAACTTATAATCTAGGAGATGCGTGATTCTTCATTTTGCGTCAAATAGTCTGCAAAAATAGGAATTATTTTTTTATTTTTTTACATCTATCGCATTTATATGATTTATTCATAAATAGGAATGCCATGCAAGGAATTTATTCAACTGAAA
>JBGUIU010000003.1:0-17011 GCA_045113275.1 Paludibacteraceae bacterium | reverse complement strand
CCTACACTGTAGGCAATCTCATTCACAGACGACTCATCGCCAGCTTTTAATAGCCTCATGGCTTCATTCAAGCGGTATTCATTGAGTAATTCGACTGGTGATTTGCCCACCACGGCTTTGATGCGTCGGAACATCGTGGATCGGCTGACACATAGTTTCTCTGCCAACTCATCTACGGATAGATTGGCATTCGAGTGATGCTCTCTTACTAAATCCATGTATTTGCTTACAAATGGATTCTCTTTCGAGATCTCTTCTTCGCCGACATCTTCTGTGTCTCCTGTTTTGCCCTCCATCAGTCTGGCAAGTAGATATGTCCGCTCCTGCTTGCGAAGCTTCAATATACTGCGAATCTTAGCCAATAGCTCTTCATGACTGAATGGCTTCGAGATATAATCGATGGCTCCGTTCTTCAATCCTAAGATTCGGTCGTTTTCATCGGTTCTTCCAGAGAGGAAGAGGATAGGGATATGCGAGAAACAATCATCTTTTTGTAGCTGCTGACACATCTCTATTCCGTTGAGGATCGGCATATCCACGTCACTGAGGATGAGATCCACATCGTTCTCATTGATGATGTCAAGTGCTTGCTTGCCGTCAAATGCAACAAGGGTCTCACAGAAATCACTCAGAAGCATCTTCATATTTTCACAAATGAGCGGGTTGTCATCGACAATGAGAATAACATTTCCTGACAGTATTTCATTGTTCTCTTCTTTCTCATTGGTCTCTGTTGGCTCTACTACTTTCTCCATGACAGTAGGGATTTCAGAGCATGGAATGGTGATGATGAAAGATGTTCCTTCTCCTAATTTACTCTTTGCCGTGAAGGTTCCGTTGTTTATCTGAATGTATTTTTTGGAGATCTTCATTCCGAGTCCGGTACCTTTCTCATTCTCTGTTCCAAGGTGACTTTCTATATCCTCCTCAGATAGCAGCTTGGCAAGGGTTTCTTCATTCATTCCCACACCAGAGTCTTTTACGATCATGGTGATTTGGTTGTCTTGCTCCTGCAGGTCAATTTGTATGTTGCCTCCAATCTCAGTGAATTTGACAGCGTTTCCAAGAAGGTTGCGGACCACCGCACTGATCATTCTTGGATCGGCATAGGCCTTGTGTGTAAGGTTGCAATTCTTTTGATAGGTGATGTTCTTGCGTTTCAGCATCTCTGAGGTGAGAAGTGCAGCATCGTCGATCACTTTTTCTAAATCAAAATCTTGTGGTTTGCAGATCAGGTCCTCATTCTTGGAGAGAGCCCAGTCCAATAGTTTAAGCATCTCCCCTTGCAGGGATTTAGCTGAATCATGAACACCGATAATCAGGTTTCTCTTGTTCTCGTCGGTCATCGCCTTCTCTTTTGTAAGCCAGTTCTCTAATGCTACTACGATGGCAAACATTGGGTTCTTCAAATCATGACCAATCACAGAGATAAGACTGTCTTTGTCTCTCAATGCATTCTGCAGTTCCATGGTACGTAAGGAGACTTGCTCGTTCAATTCGTTTTTGATACGGATCAGCCTTCTCATTCTCCATTGGAAAATCTGGTATATGATGGCAATCAGGAGGATACCGATCAATAATCGGAACCACCAGGAGTTCCACCATGGTGGGAGAACCGTGATGTTCAGCGAGATTGTTTTCTGTTCACACTTCTCATTGGTTCGGAAGGCTTTGACTTCTAAGGTGTATTCTCCCGTTGGAATATACGTGAATTTGATGTTTTTATCTTGTGGTAGTTCCTGCCACTCATTTTGCAGTCCGACCAATCTGTATTGACATTGGATGCGGTCCAGATCAGAGAAATCGATGATATCTACATCGATGGATATGTTTGTCTTGTTATAAGCCAGTTCCAACTCACTGGTCTCGGACAGTGGATGGTTATTCAGCAGCTCAGATTGTGTGCTGACTTTCTCCCCTTTGATGGCAAGGTTTGAGAAAGAGAGATACGGAATGATGGTATCAAAATCGAGTCTGTTAGGATTTATGTTGATATAACCTCCGTTCGTTCCGAAATAGATGGTTCCGTTGCTGGCCTTGTATCCCGAACGCAGATAGAAGAAGAAGGTAGCCACGTCTGAGTAATTACCGGGCAGTTTCTGACATGTTTTTTTCGTATAGTTGAACATGTGTATTCCGTTGTCTCCGACGATCCATACATTTCCGTTGTCATCTTTCACGATGGAACGGTAGTAGCTTTTCGGAATGAAGTCTAGTAATTCAGGTTCTTTTTTGTCGGGCGAGAATCGCATGATGCCCTTGTTGGTGGTGGCATAGAGGTATCCGTCGGTGTCGGGGGTGATATCCGTGATATCGTATGAATTGGTTTTACTCAAGGAGCTGGATTCTTGCGCATAGGAGACTAACTGACCGTTCTCCTCTCGCCAAAGAGAGTTTGTGGTCAGAATCCAATGAGCGTTCTTTCCTCCGGCATAAACAGACATTACCCACGTATTGTCATTTCCCGTGATGGAATCGTATGGAATGACTTTTTTCCAAAGTCGATCGCCTTCTTTTTTATAGTAATAGCCGTCTCCCGATGAGCAAGCAAATATCTCGTCTCCGTTTGTCACACTGATGCCAAAGAAACAGTTGGAAGGAGAGCCGATTCCCTCCAATGGATCTCTTACGTAGGTTCCATTTTGTTGGTTCCATCGGTAAATTCCGCCTCCCCATGTGGCGATATAATAGGTACCTGAGTGGGTACGGGCTATGCCTGAGATGTTATTATTCGGGAATTTGATAGCAGATTGAATATTGTATTTGGCATCTACGCTGTAGAGTCCGCCACCATCCACGCCGATGATGATGTTCTGCTGGTCATCTTCGGAGAATGAGGAGCATACAGTAGAAGGGAAGCCAAAGTTCCAGGAGTAGTTGACTCCTGTTGTGTTTCTTTTTTTGTATCGCCAGATACCTGTGTTTTGTGTTCCAAACCAGATGTCTCCATTCGGATCCTTCATGATGCAGTAGATCTTTCGGATTTCATCCGGTAAAGCATCAAACGGGATTAGATTGACAAATTTAGGAGAATCGGAAAGGAAATCATCGGTGTACCATAGTCCGTGAGCATCTGTTGCAATCCAGTATCTTCCCATATCATCACATACGATGTTTGTGATGCAATCAAAAGGAGCATGAATGATCTGGGGGTCTTGAATGATCTCCTGTTGGGTGTTGAAGATCCATAGCTCGGACGATTGTGATGCAATTAGAATCAGCGAGTCGTTCAACGGCAGGATGGTTCTGACAAAACTACATGCCTCCTTCGGTTTATAGCGATAAATCTTTTGTCCGTCGGAGTTGAACACCAGCATCGAATCCATCGAACCGATCCAGAAACGTTGTTTCTTATCGATGTGCATGGAGCGGACAAACAATTTCTGGGTGGCTTGGAATAACGTGTTGTCACTCGAATAGCTTTCTGTCTTGGCATCATAGATATAAGCACCCGCGCTGGAGTAGGTGTATTGTTCATCGTTATGAAGATAGACATCCATGGTCTCTTTGTAGAATGACTTCTTGAACTCTTCGGGCATGACATTTCTAAAAGAGTCGTGAACAGGGTCATACTCAACGTGTAATCCCGCATATCCACCTGCAGCTATTCGGCCGTTCGGCAGACAGCGAACAAATAGAAAATCCTCTCGGAGGATTTCGCTGTATTCATGTTTCCGGTGATGCTTGAAAGTCTTGCCATCGAAACGCTCTAATCCGAAGTCGGTACCAATCCAGATAAATCCGTTTTTATCATGATCGATTGAAAAAATACGATTGGAGATCAGTCCGTCTTTTGACGTATAGTGGTCAAAAAAACCATATTCTATTTCAGCCTGTAGTGTGCCGAAACAATATCCTAAAACAAGAAAAAGTAAAAATAATCTATTTTTTTGACTCATTTTATCCGTTGTGAGACATTCGTGTTTTTCCGATTAAATTCTGAGGATACAAAAGTAATAATTTGTTTAAATAAAAAAAGCAAGGATGAATATTTTTCATCCTTGCCTTCATGTAAAATGGAACTCTATTAATACATGTTCTAAGAAATCATCGTCACCATCAATAACAAAATGATAAAGAACGATAATGGTTAGAACTCATCCCAGAACCTTATTATTTAACTAAATAAGGTTGCGACTTGTTTTCACTTTTCAGAATGTATATGCCTTTGTGACCGATCAAATCGAATAACTGTCTTCCAAGATCTTCACCAGGATTAGTTGTTATTTGTCCGATGAAAACACCCAATGTTGTATAGACATCATAGGTGATTGCGGATTGATTCTGGATTGTCAGAACATCAGTTTCTTCTTGACAAGAAGTGCAAGTGAACACCAATTTATCGATGTTACAGTATGGATTAGTAATCTCAATACTTAGCTTTTGAATACCCTCGTCATAGAAGTTCATTGTTTTCTCTACTACAGTATATTCATCCCAGCTGTTCTCCTTTACCATTGGAACATTTACATCCACACGGGAGTTGCCACAACCTACTGTGAAAGAGGAACTAGAGTTTCCAGAAGATACATACGCTTCCATCTTATATTCTCCTACAGTCTTGACATCAATTGTATATTTCAGCCATTCACCTTTAGCAGTGTAACCGATAGCGTTACCGTTGTTTCCTTTCACGATATCCACGCCTGTGTTATCATTTCGGTAGTTAGCATCACCTTCATCTTTTGTGTCGGTATCGAAGTAGGATACCTCAGGACAACCTTTATCGAAATCCTCTGCCTCGATGGTGCCAGGGATGGAAGCTGCTGTACCATTGAATGGAGAGCTTGCATCACATACGTTGATGCTCTTCTCATATTCTCTTGAATCACCTGTAGTGCTCTTAACAACGATTTTGATGGTGATGATACCAGCTTTCTCGGCTGTGTATATCCATGTACCTTTGTCGTTAATGAGTTGTCTGCCTTCTGCGCTGACGATGATATCACTGATGCTGCCATCTCCTGTGGTTGCTTCTACTTGGATAGAGACTTCATCACCTACGACGACAGATTCAGAAGAAAGAGTGATAGTAGCACTGATTCCTTTCTTGCCACAGAATGGGCTTTGAGCGTTCTTTGCTTTATCGGTTTTCATATAGTTTTGTAACCAAGTGAAGGCGGAACGAGCTTGACAGTTACGGAAAAGACCTGAACTACCATTGGCTACCCATGTCTTACCATAAATCCAACCCCAAAGAGTGACACCAGCTACATAGTCAGCTTCCCACATGATTGGGAATTGCTCTTTGTAACGAGTTTCAAATGTTGCATCGTCGCTCTTGGCAATATCATACTCAGTGATATATTGAGGCAACTGTGTTTTGTTATGAATTTCTTCCAGTGCATTCTTGAATTGGCTACCACCCATATCGTTCAAGTCGTGAGCTTGGTTTCCTGCAGCGTCGATAGGTCCTCCACAGGCTTTGATTCCGTTGATTAGGTTGATGAATTCAGTCTTTTGCCATTGGAACGTGTTGTAGTCGTTATAGATCAAGATGGCATTTGGCCAACGCTCACGAGCCATACGGAATGCCTCTGCCAACCATTGATAGGAATTGGTGTTTGGGTAACCGTTGGTGCCGCAGTTGTAGCTTGGACGTGTACCTGTCTCTCTTTGAGCTCTATCCTCTGCTAAAGATCCCAAGGCCTGGATGATCTTTGTAGATTTATAAGGAGAGTGGTAATCTCCGCCAGAATAGATGGCCTCATTTACAACATCGATGATCTCAAGGTTAGGGAAGTGTTTTTTTACTTCATCATACCATTCGACGATGGCCTTCTTGGTTTCATCAACAGATAGTGTCTCAATCCATCCAGGATGTTGGCTTCCCCAGATGAGAGCGTGATACTTGAAGATGATGCCGTGCTCTTCACAATATTTAGCGGTTTTGTCAGGACTCGACCAATTGAATCTTCCCCATCCCTTGTGGACTTCACCCCACTTTGTGGCATTTTCACACGTGATTTGGTTCCAGTAATCGGTAAAGATGAGGTTACAGCCTTCACGCTTCCAATCACATTCCTCTCCTGTGCTCCAATCATAAGTAGTAGTAATGTTTCCCAGGAATTTACAAGGATTGTCTTTTGCTAATTGAGCTGTCGCTATAGTAGAAGATAGTATAACTCCAGCTACGAGTGCTAGTAAATGTATGGTTTTCATAATATTATAATTTAATAGGTTGATAAAAAATTTTTTTAATCATATTTTTACGACTGCAATTTTATGACAACTTATCCAAGTGATATGAAACAAATAGTTCATCTTTGGGTAAATTTGTTGCAAAAACGTCGATAGAAAGGGAAATGAGACTTTTTTTACATGGAGAAATGTGACATTATCCTAATTTTGTATGGGTGGATTATTCTATAGAAATAAATTTAGGGAGTCCATCATAAATAAAATAGTTTAGAATTGAGATTCAGACAAAAACATTGTATTTTTGCAATTATATAGTGTTTGATATTAAGGTGAGTTCTATAAATTTACCATTTTAAATTAAATAGTATGAGAAAGAGATTTGTTACGTTGTTGTGTGGTATGTTATCTTTGGGTATCGTGTTCGCTGCTAATGAAACGGATAAGAAAGGACGTAAGCAGGGTGAATGGAAAAAGACATACGCTAACGGTAATGTGATGTATGAAGGTACGTTTAAAGATGATAAACCCGTGGGCGAGTTCCGCCGCTATTATGAATCAGGTGCATTGAAGATTGTTCAGATATATGAATCGGCTGAGCGGTCGCAGGTGACGATCTATGATACGGATGGAAAAACTATTACGGCAAAAGGTACTTATCAGGGCAAAGAGAAAGATGCTGAGTGGACCTATTATGTGGATGGGAAAGTTTCCTTGATAGAGATATATAACAAAGGCAAGAAGAACGGTGTGTCTAAGATCTATACAAAAAATGGAGAATTAATCGAGGAGATACCTTACGTGAATGATCAAATAGATGGTATGCGTAAGTGTTATTTGCAAGATGGCACTCGTTATTCGGAAGTCTCTTACAAAAAAGGGGTCGAACACGGTAGTTATAAATTATACGAGGGACATGACTTCCCTGTGATGGAAGGCGTTTATAAGAATGGTAAACGCGATGGGGATTGGATCATGAAGGATGATAATGGTAAACAGACGGATGTCCTTAAGTATAAGGATGGTGTTTTGTTGAACGATAAAGAATTGAAGAAGGAGTACTCCGAATCATTTGATAAAAACGAAAAGAACAAAGGTCACTTTGTTGAACCAGACCAACTTATTGGTCAATAATAGAAATGTGGCATGAATCAAATTGAAAAAGTTGGAGCATACGCTTATCTGATGTATCGAACCTTCACGGTACCCGATCGTTGGAGTATTTTTGGCAGAAGATATTCAGAGGAACTGAAGAAACAAGGATTGGATTCTTTGGGTATCACGATTATTATCTCTGTCTTTATTGGTGCGGTTATTACGATTCAGATGATAAACAACATGGAGAATCCAATCTTCCCTGATACATTGATTGGGTTGGCTACTCGTGATACGTTGTTGCTGGAGTTCTCTTCCTCCATCTTGTGTTTGATTCTGGCAGGTAAGGTCGGCTCTAATATTGCCTCAGAGTTGGGTACCATGCGCATCACCGAACAAGTGGATGCGTTGGATATCATGGGCGTCAACTCTGCAAATTACTTAATCCTCCCTAAAATCGTAGCTTTTGTTTCGATTGTTCCTTTCTTGGTGCTGACCAGTATGTTTGTGGGTATCATAGGCGGTTTCGGCGTGGGTGTCTTTACTGATATGATAACAGTCAATGCGTATGAGGCTGGAATCCAATATATGTTTACGCCTTATTATGTGACGTATTCAGTAATAAAGAGTTTGCTTTTTGCCTTTGTCATCTCTTCCGTTTCTTCCTATTATGGCTATACGGTGAGTGGAGGTGCATTGGAAGTAGGTAAGGCAAGTACAGATGCTGTGGTGAATAGCAGTGTCTTGATTCTGTTGTTTAATATTATGCTAACAAAGATATTGCTATGATTGAGGTGAAACATGCGATAAAGTCGTTTGATGGAAGGACGGTCCTGAAGGATATCTCAACTGTATTTGAGACGGGCAAGACGAATCTCATCATCGGTCAGAGTGGTTCGGGAAAAACGGTTTTGATGAAAAGTGTCGTGGGAATCCATCGAATCGACTCAGGAGAGATCAGCTATGATGGTAGAAACATCACGGTGATGAAACGTAATGACCTCAATCTTCTCAGACGAGAGATTGGAATGTTGTTCCAAGGTGCAGCTTTGTTCGATTCAATGACGGTTCTGCAGAATGTTATGTTCCCGTTGGAGATGTTCTCATCAATGACCAGGGATGAAATGGTTGAGCGGGCAAAGTTCTGTCTTGACCGCGTGGAGCTGTCTCATGCCTTGGATCTTTTCCCTTCAGAGATCAGTGGAGGTATGCAGAAACGTGCGGCCATTGCCCGCGCGATTGTGTTGAATCCGAAATATCTATTTTGTGATGAACCTAATTCAGGGTTGGATCCGAAGACCTCTCTTTTGATAGATCAATTGATTCAGGATATTACGCATGAGTTTAATATCACTACAATTGTGAATACGCACGATATGAACTCCGTTATGGAAATTGGAGAGAATATTGCGTTTATTTACAAAGGGGAAAAAGCATGGCAGGGAACGAAAGACGAGATTTTTGATACAGGATGTGAACAGTTGGAGGATTTCATCTTTGCTTCAAATCTGTTTAAGCAGATAAAGAAGGCGCATCACTTGTTTATAAACAAATAATTTTTGTATTATATGGCTATATTCAATTTTTTTAAAATGCCGAAAGTAAGGCAATATCACCATGAATATATATATTATGATCCTGACAAGGAGGAACGTGAGGAGAGATTGAAAAGAGTCAGACAACAATTGGCAAATGAGAAGAGCAATAAAGCTCAACCCATGTTGCGTAAAGGGGTATTCCAATCACAGAGAAAAACAAATACGGCTTCTCAACAATCTCGTAACATTCGACTTATGATTTTTATTTTCGCGGTTGTTGCGTTGCTCGTTTGGTATATGAGATAAATACGCATGTGGACGATTCCCATGTGGAGTTTGAAATATAAATTTTATGTAGTATGAGTGATGTCATTCATCTATTGCCAGATACGGTAGCTAATCAGATTGCAGCGGGCGAGGTTATTCAACGTCCTGCTTCTGTTGTCAAAGAACTTGTCGAAAATTCTATTGATGCAGGAGCTACATCGATTAAGCTTTTATTGAAAAATGCTGGCAGAACGTTTATTCAGGTGATTGATAACGGAAAAGGAATGAGCGAGACGGATGCTCGTTTGTGCTTTGACCGTCATGCCACTTCAAAGATATCTTCTGCCGATGATCTGTTTGCTTTGCGAACAATGGGGTTCCGAGGAGAGGCTCTGCCATCTATCTCTTCTATCTCACAGTTGGAAATGAAAACCAAAAGACCTGAAGATGAGGTGGGGACCCTGGTCGAAATCAATGGGGGTAAAATAGAAAGACAGGAATCAGTGGCTTGTTCCGATGGAACAAACTTCTTGGTGAAAAACATCTTTTATAATGTTCCAGCACGCCGTAAGTTCCTGAAATCGAATACAGCTGAGTTCTCTCATATCGAGAAGGAGTTCTTTCGTGTGGCGTTGGTGAATCCGCAGGTGGAGTTCGAACTCTATCATAATGATCATCTTGTTTATCAACTGCATGCAGGTGGTTTGCGAGAACGTATCGTCGCTATCTTTGGTAAAAACATCAATTCTCAGTTGCTGTCGATTGAAGTGGATACTCCGCTTGTGAAAATAGGTGGATATGTGGGGAAACCTGAAACCGCTAAGAAACAAAACGACAGACAATACTTCTTTGTCAACGGACGTTATATGCGTCACCCGTATTTCCATAAGGCTGTTCTACAGGCATTCGACCGCCTTATCGTGCCAGGCACCTCACCGGATTATTTTATCTATTTCGAGGTGGATCCTGCCAATATTGATGTGAATATTCATCCGACGAAGACAGAGATTAAATTTGAGAGTGAACAGACGATATGGCCTATCCTGATGTCTTGCGTGAAAGAAGCATTGGGTAAGTTTAATATTGTACCTTCTCTTGATTTTGAACATGGTGAGGATATCTTTCAGGATGTGCAGTTGAATTCGTCAAGACCTGTCTCTGCTTCTACATTTGAAGCCAATCTGGATACTTCCTATAACCCATTTAAGACAGATGGCTGTGGCGGAAGTGGTTATCAGTATAAAAAGAAGAGTGATCCTAATTTGCAGAATTGGGAGACATTGTACAATGGCTTCGAGTCAGAAAAAACACCTTCTTTCTCTCCTTCAGCTTTCCCAGATAAACCTTTCGATGCCTCTAATTTTATTGATCGTAGTGAGACTTCCTCAGTGGAAGAATTCGGGATGGAAGGGGAAGAAAATAAAACACATTACATACAGTTCAAGAATAAATACATACTGACAGTCTTGAAGTCTGGTTTGGCTTGTATTGATCAGCATAGAGCTCATGTGAAGGTCTTGTATGAACGTTACATGAAGAATATTCAGCAACGGAAAGCGGCTTCCCAACAACTGATGTTCCCCATCCGAATGGAGGTGATGGAGTCGGAGGCTATGCTGCTGGAGGATCTGTCGGAGGATTTCAGTTTCTTGGGCTTCGATATATCTTGCTTGGGAAAAGGTTCGATTTCGATTAATGGAATACCTTCCGAGTGTAATGAGACGGAAGCGGAAAATTATCTGAGAGATCTTCTGCAATCCTTTAAGGAGGGGGGTGACATGAAAGAGGGCCGTGCCGAAAAAATGGCGATGAAACTGGCTGAAACCTCAGCTATAAAGGCAGGAAAACATCTGACGGAGGAGGAGATGATGAACCTTGTCTCTCAACTTTTTTCTTTGCCAACGCCTGATTATACATCAGACAATCGGATTGTGATGAGTATTATGTCAATGGAAGAAATAGAAAAGAGATTTAAATAAGCATGGGAAAAGATCAAAATAAGGAAGAGGTTCGTATCGATAAATGGATGTGGGCTGTGCGCCTTTTCAAGACACGTTCTTTGGCGGCAGATGCCTGTAAGAAAGGTAAGGTGTTGATGTCGGGGAATAGTGTGAAGGCTTCCCGTAATATCAAGGTGGGTGATGTGGTTCAAATCAAAAGAGCCCCGATCACCTATTCGTTCAAAGTGCTTGCTTTGTCTGAAAATCGGATGGGGGCCAAGTTGGTACCCGATTTTATGGAAAATGTAACGACGCCAGAGCAGTTGGAGATCTTGGAGATGAGTAAGTATAGTTTGTTTGGCAAGCGAGATCGAGGAACCGGTCGTCCTACTAAAAAGGAACGTCGTGACTTGGATGAGTACTTGGATCCGATGGGTGATGAAGATGACTTCTTCGATTTCTCAGATGATGAGGATGGATTTTAACGATGAAAAGGATGATTTTTTAATCATATAACCCTTAATGAGATGATTATAGCAAAACAAAAGAAAGAAGAAAATATTGCCGAGTATATTCTGTATATGTGGCAAGTGGAGGATATTATACGTGGATATCAGTTAGACATCGAACAGATACAGAAAAACATTGTGGATCAATACCAGCAACCAGATGAGGTGAAGAAGGAAATTCGTGATTGGTATGAGAACTTGATTGCCATGATGCACTTGGAACATAAGGAGCAATCAGGTCATTTACAAATCAATATCAATCAAGTGAATGATCTGAATGATTTGCACAATGAGTTACTACAGAATCCAAAGGAGATACAATACAACGCCCTTTTCTTTAAGGTGCTACCTTTTTTGATTGAGTTTCGTAATAAGTTACAGGCAGGAGAGGAGATGAATGATGTTCATTTGGCTCTTCATGCTATGTATGCTATTCTGTTGTTGAAACTTCAAAAGAAAGAGGTGTCGGAAGATACAATGGTGGCCGTTCGTCATATCAGCGGATTATTGGCCGTTTTATCGGAGAAATACAAGACGTGGGCGGCAGATTCTGAGGAATAAAAACAACTTTTGGCAAGATGAGTAGCGCCTGTTTCCTTAGATTAGGAACCAAAGCACCAGCCAGTGACAGAGACATCCGAGATAGATGAAGATATGCCAGATGGCGTGGAAGTAGGTGTAGTCATCATCTTTCCAAAAGAAATATGTTCCTAAGGAGAAGGAAATCCCTTCACCCAGCAAGAAAATGAGACTGATGGTTGGGAATGTTTCGAAAACAGGTTTGGCAATGAAGACCACCAACCATCCCATGGCAAGATAGAGTGCCAATGATAACCTTGGATGTTTGCCTAAAGCCATTATTTTATAGAAGATGCCCAATAGTGCAAGAAACCAGATGACAGCGAAACAGACATTCCCTAATGTACTGCCGATTGTCCAAAGTAGAATAGGGGTGTAGGATCCTGCAATGGAGATATAGATGGCACTATGATCAAAGTAGCGCAGTCGCTGTTTGATCTTAGGATCCGAGACGATATGATAGAGAGTAGAAGAAAGAAACATCAGAATCTCTGAGATACAGAATATGATCAGACTGATATTCAGTAACGTAGAATCCTGACGCCATCCTTTCCGTAGTAATAGGAATGCCATTATGATGAAAAGCCCTAATGCAATTGCGTGTGTCCAGGTGTTGGCAATCTCAGCTTTCTTTTTGTTAATTAGTTCCATGTGCGTTCATGTATTGAATTTTAATTCATCTATTCTTGGAAGTCTAGTTCAAATCGAATGTCTTCTATGATTTTAGCTACGCTTGCACCTTGGGTAGGGTCTAGCGTTTGAATAAATTGGTTTACCCACTCTTTGTCATCCATGCATTTAGATCGTAGATAACGGGAGACACTCGTGTAGATCAAGTATGAATCAGCATACACATCCTTCGCTACATATTCAAAAATAGACGATTCGATCGATGGATCGATGGATTTTTGTTGAAGATGCAAGTTAGCATAATTGATATACCCCAATGCTATCCAGAATTTATTTGGACAATCTCTTTGTGCGATCAACTCGTTGGAATATGTTGCGCTGATATCGACGGATGGATGAATCTTACTCAGGAAATTTCGGGAGAACTGTTCGCAGAGTTCAATATTGAAAAGGTTCTCGCCCCAAGAGAAAAGATCCTCCTTTGAAAAAGGCGAACGAGAAAGATCTTTATCCAGAATCAGGGTGGCAAGTAGCATCAGTTCGCGGCAATCAGACCACCAGGCACACTCAGCCAATTGTCTGGCGTATCGAGTATCTTCGAATTCTTTACTGATTTCATAGATACGAGGAAGAGAAACACCATAGTTCAGCTTATAACCCAAGGAGCTCATCTGCTCAGAGACGATTCCATTCATTGATAGGTGAAATAGTTTCTTCGCCTTATGGATGAGAGATTCAACCTCTTCATTATATGGAAACATTTTTCTCATGTATGCTATATCAGTTTAAAAATCCATGACAAAGATAAAATATTTTTCTGTTTTTATTTGCATATGATTTAAAATGAAGTTATCTTTGCACCGCTATTTTGATGGTGGGAGTAGCTCAGTTGGTTAGAGTATCAGATTGTGGTCCTGAGGGTCGTGGGTTCGATCCCCATCTCCCACCCCAAAGAAAGGTAAGAGCTGCATCTCTTGTTGAGGTGTAGCTCTTTTTTTGTAACAATATAATGCAGTAATTGATATGATAACTATTTCTCTTTTGCCGGTTGCGGTGTTATTGTATTACATATACAAATGTGATTATAAGCCAGAGCCATTTAAGATGATTGCGAGAGGACTTTTCTTTGGAGTCTGTTCGGTTTCTTTGGTTGCCATTCCGATACTCTTTTTCGATATGATAGGGCTTAAAGATTATTTGTATGAGGGGGAGCCTACGTTTATGAGTCAGTTTTTAAGAGCATTCATAGCCGCAGCCATTCCGGAGGAGTGTTCTAAGTTGCTGATGTTACATCTTCTATTGAGAAAGAATAAATATTTTGATGAGCACATTGATGGGGTTGTATATGCCGCATGTGTGGGATTGGGTTTTGCAGGCTATGAAAACATCATGTATGTCTTTGGTAGTGAGGATTGGATGTTTGTTGGCATTACAAGAGCCATTTCGGCTGTTCCTTGTCATTTCATGACGGCCATTGCCATGGGGTATTATTATTCATTGTATCGGTTCAATGTAGATGGGAAAAAGAGTGAATGGGCGATGAAGATGATATTGATTCCGATTCTCTTTCATGGTGTTTATGATGCCCTTTTGATGACAGCATCAACGGTAGGATCTCTATTAGTGACTATTATGATGATCGGCGTTATTTTCTGGCTGAACAAGATGAGGAAGTTCTCAAAAGAGAAGATTGCGGAGTTGAAGCGAATGGATGAATCTGAGCAGATGAATGGGGATCAGTCGGTGTGACGGTTCGTCCATATAAAACCACTCTATCCAATTTTTTTTATCTTTGCGTAAAAGATAATGAATAAATTTTTGTGTAATGGAAAATAGGAATAAGTCGCCATGGTCATGGATTCCTACGCTTTATTTTGCGGAAGGAATTCCTTATGTGATAGTTGCTACAACATTTGCTGTGATTATGTATAAAAATATGGGCATATCAAATGCTGAGGTTGCTTTTTATACAAGTTGGCTTTATCTTCCGTGGGTTATCAAGCCTTTCTGGAGTCCTTTTGTGGATGTCATGAAGACAAAACGGTGGTGGATCCTATTTACACAGTTACTGATAGGTGCTGGATTGGCGGGTGTAGCATTTACACTTCAAACCTCGTTTTTCTTCCAACTTTCGTTATGCGTATTGTGGTTGGTCGCATTTAGCTCTGCTACTCATGATATCTCGGCCGATGGTTTTTATATGTTGGCTCTTTCGGAAAAACAACAATCCTTTTTTGTGGGAATACGAAGCACGTTCTACCGAATCTCTATGGTTGTGGGACAAGGAGCATTGGTCGCCTTGGCTGGTTTTTTGGAACAAATGACGGGAAATATTCCGTATGCTTGGAGCATAACATTCTTCGTTGCTTCAGGTCTGTTCCTCATCTTCTTTGCTTATCATTATTATGTGTTGCCGAAACCTGCTTCAGATCATTGTGTGGGGGCTGGTGATAAAAATACAATTTCATCGTTTTTTTCTTCTTTTTCATCTTTTTTTAAGAAAAAGGACGTGGCGATTTCATTGGCGTTTATTCTGCTCTATCGGTTGGGAGAAGCTCAATTGGCGAAGATCTCCTCTCCGTTCCTGATTGATTCTTTTGAGAATGGGGGCTTGGGACTCTCCACTGTACAGGTGGGATTCGTATATGGAACCGTCGGTGTGATAGCTCTTGTGCTAGGTGGCATCTTAGGCGGAATAGCTGTCTCGAAAGGTGGTCTGAAAAAATGGATCTGGCCGATGGTCTTAAGTATGAATTTACCTAATCTTGTCTATGTTTATCTGTCGTATGCCCAGCCCGATAACTTACTACTGATTAATTGTTTGGTGGCAATTGAACAGTTTGGCTATGGGTTTGGTTTTACCGCCTTTATGCTTTATTTGATTCATGTGTCACAAGGAGAATTCCAGACCTCCCACTATGCTATCTGCACGGGTTTCATGGCATTGGGTATGATGTTGCCAGGAATGGTTGCTGGAGTCATTCAAGAGCATCTTGGCTATCAAAACTTCTTTTTATGGGTCTGCCTCTGTACGATTCCAGGCATGCTTTTGGTGAATTTATTAAAACTGAAAGATTGATAGGGGTCTGCTGAGGGTCTGAAGTATCGTATTATTTGTATGAAGCGGTGAACAAGTTTCAATCACTTTGTCATGCATATAATGTTGATTCGGGCGTGTCAGATAAGATAAAGAAAGTCATTGATAGACTTGTCATTGATAATGTAAGGGTACTATACTATTTTCTTTGGTGTGCATCTTACTATTTGACAACATTTTATATAGGATATATAGAGATAAATAATTGTTATATGTCAAAAAATAAGGGTCGGAGCAAAGATTGCTTGGATTTATTACCTTTGATTTGATTTTTTTTCAACAATTTTGTAGCTAAATTACTAAATATAGGCATATGGGTAAAATTTTACGAAAGTTTAAGTGGATATTATCCCTTTTAATTCCACTATTTATTGTGACAAACACGGCAAACGCAGAGTCTCATTCTGTTTGGATGGATTCGACATTTACAACGTTCAAAATCGAAACTAATCCATACTTCTTACAGGAACATTATAATGGATTGAATTCCGTAGAAACGGGATATGCATTGGATTTTACATATATATTTAATGGATTAAATCCAGAGTCTAAAGTGTGTGTCTATCATATGAACGGCGATTCACTCACAAGCATTAGAGTGGGTGATAGTGTGCTTTTCTATATGCCAGATGAAGATGTCTATCTATCCATAAAGAATCCTATGTATGAAATTACCTACGATTCGAATTACATAGACTACTTTGAAGGCTATAACAATCCTATGTCGGCCGAAGCAGGTACGCTCGTTAATATAGTATTCAAAGAAGGAATCATACCGGGGGGAACTCAGCTATTGTATGGGAATTCATGGTTCTTCCTTAAAAATATTACGGTGAAAGATTCAATAGCCTCTTTCGTGATGCCGTTTGCTAACGTAAATTTGACGGCAGCAACGATGACAGGTATATCTATTATAGATAACATTCAGTGTGAGGGAGGTACACTTCGTCATCCTGAAACAGGTAATGCTGGAGAAACATTTTACTTTAATGCTTGTCCAGATAATGGTTACTATATAAGTAATATTAATACGTCGGATTGTGAAGACTTCAGAAAGGTGGATGATACAACTTATAGTTTTGTAATGCTACCTAATTTACCTGCAGTAATCAATGTTTGCTTTGAAGAACTTCCAACCTATCACTCCATCAGTTTGGATTCAACCTTTGAGAGGTGCAATGTTACACTCAATCCATATTGGTTGAATGATAGTAAAGG
>JBGUIU010000002.1:0-2388 GCA_045113275.1 Paludibacteraceae bacterium | reverse complement strand
GCGCTTTTCTTAGTGCTCCGGTGAGTCCTACAGTATTCCTCAATCACTATTCTTGAGTATTCTTCCATGAATCATTCCTCCTGGCTCTCAGCGCCTCTGATAAATGCCATGATCTCGGAATAAGAGCGATCGCTCTTTATGACGGCCTCCATCAACTCTTCCTTCCGCATCTCGTTGCGGAGTTTGATCAGCTCGGCAAGCTTCTCTTCCAGATGTTTCTGTTATCAAATGCATCAACTCCCGTCTTACCGGTACCAGCATGAGTCAAGTTGTTGACATGTTTGTATTTTATAAAATACAATCCATACTGGATTCGATTCTTTTACTATCTCAATCTTAAAATGATGCTGACCTACGAATGATCCCCTTCGCATGTGCTATAGTCAGCTAAAAATCCCAACAATCATAGGCTTTAGCCAATTATAAATCCTCTGGCTGGAACAAATCTTCTGCAGTCACCACAGACTGGACGTGAGCTGAATATGCATTCCGCTTCAGGCTATATGTGGTAATCATTGTCAGATGAATAGCTCGCCTGGTTCTTGTTACTGTTTTAAAATCACTGACCTTTTCCTTCAGTTTTCTGTCATATTCCTTCGTGATTGTATAATCAAATGCAGAGTACTTCATTTCACACAAATTTATCACTCTATCGTTTCTGTCAATGACCAGATCAATCTGTGTGCCAAAAATGCCGTTGTCTGAATCTGCTGTACACTTCCATGAACATTCATCCGTCAGAACGCCTGTTATTCCCAATTTTTTCCGTACCTGCCCTGAATGCTGTAAGCAAACCCTTTCAAAAGCGAGTCCTGTCCATGCTCTTCTGCCAGGCGAATCAATAGATTTTTCCCAGAATTTTGGGTCAGTTGGGGGATTTTCCAGGAACTTGAAATAGAACAGAGTATAGTTATCTATCAGCTGAATAATTGCCCCCATATTCTTTTTCCCGAATTCGTGATATCGCCTGACAAATCCACAGCTCTCCAGTTCCTCCAGCTTTTTTGACAAATTTCCATTAGCTGCAAGTCCGGTTGCCTGTGAGATTTCTCCCCTTGTCATTCCTGCTTTTTTCTTTCCCAGCGCAGTTATAATCCGGATATAATCTTTCGGATTTCTGAAGATGGCAGCATACAGATAATCAAATTCTCCCTTTAGCAGGGCATCTTCTCCAAAAAAGATGGTATCTATATTCTGCGCCATGCTCTTACCGACCTGCACAAAATCCCAGTAATAAGGTACTCCACCCATGACCATATAACCTTCGAGGATATCATATCGATCCATCGATATTGCTTTGCTCTCCAGATACTTTTCACATTCGTATAAATTAAATGGCTGAAGTGGAATCTTATCGGTGACCCTGTTATGCAGGCCGCCTTTATCATGAATCACTGTTTTAAGGATCCACGATGCTGCGGATGTACAGATTATCAGCAGTATATCCTTTCTGGCAGAGGCAAAACCGTTCCAGAAATTCTCAAGTGCCATCAGAAGATCAGATCGGGGGGTGTCCATCCAGGATAATTCATCAATAAAGATAACCTTCCTATCATCCTTCGATGTACGGATCAACGCTTTCAACTGTCTGAAAGCATCCATCCAGTTTTTAGGAGCAGTAACATTGAAAGCCCCTGCATCTTTAAGAGACTCGGCAAATGCAATGAGCTGGGCCCGGTAGTTGCCTTTTGCCAACCCAGAATGTTGAAACGTAAAAGTGTAATCAAATGTTTCCCGAATTAAAAAGGTCTTTCCGACGCGCCTCCTCCCATACACGGCAACGAATCTGGATCGATCCGCCTGCAAGGCCTGTCGCAGAATATACTGCTCCTTTTCCCTTCCTATGAGCATATGTTTTCCTCTCTAATTTATAATTGGCTAAAAGTCAAATTTTATTCGACCTTTAGCCAATTATATCTCCTATTTATATGATAATCAATTACTTAATACGCATATACCAGCTGTTCATCCCTTCATAAGTCGGGTCGTGAAAGAAATCACTAAAAAATTCATCAGCTCATTTTTCATAATACTATCCAGAAGGTTTCTGTTATCAAATGTAGTCATCACTGTCTTACCGATACCAGCATGCGTCAAGTTGTTGACAGTTTTGTATTTGATAAAACACAATTCATACTATGTCAATTTCTCTGGTTAAAGCGACCGATGAATCCGACCGCTTTTCTTTGCGGTCATATATACATCCTTAAACATCTGTTTCATTCCGCCTCCGACAATTATATTATACGGCATTACTAATCCATCTGATATAATCACATCCCTGAACGGCATGAAGGTTGCTTCTACTATCAGAGGCATTGGCGCTCCATAAAACATCTCCTCCCAACTCGATATGATACCACTTACCTGATACACTTCTTCATTTTC
>JBGUIU010000001.1:0-7552 GCA_045113275.1 Paludibacteraceae bacterium | reverse complement strand
GGGCTCTAACTCATCCAGATATATGTATGATGCAATGCGTTGTGCTATGAACTTTGGTATGGACTATTACTTGTTCGGTGCAGATGCAGAGAGAGATATTGAAATGGCAAGAAGAATCATCACTCACTTCGAAAATGATGGTTACCAACATGGTCGTTTCGAATGGGATGGTACACCAGTCCAAGGTGATGGTTACACACTTGGAGAAAGTGGTGCTAACGCAGTAGCTTGCTACGCATTGTTGGGTGACCCATCTTACGAGAAAGCTATCAAGAATAACTTGAACAAAGCTTGGAACGGTACCTTGATGACAGGTAAATACCGCTACTACGATGGTTTGGTTCACTACTTGGCAATGCTTCACTTGTGCGGAAGCTTCAAGATCTGGAAACCAGCTCCTAGCATAGAAGAGAAGACAGAAAACTCAAATGTATATAACGGTGTTACATACGACAAAGAAACAGTCATCGAATCATTTGAGGATTGCCAACTCTACAGAGTTACAATCAAGGGTGAATTAGACAATGTTGACGAGATAGTAGGCGACAACGACGCTATCGTTCTTGTACCAAACCCTGCAGAGAACTACTTTGTAGTGAAGAGTGCAAAAGAGATCAAAGCTATTGAGTTGTTCAATATCGCTGGTCAAAAGGTTTATGGACAAGCAAACAATAACGTTGTAGAAATCAATGTTCCTGCTGGTTCATACATCGTGAAGATCCAAACAACTGACGGTAACTTTATTGTAAAGAAATTACAAGTTAAATAATCCGCTTGTTGATAATCATAAAGGAGGGAAGAGCTTAGGCTTCTTCCCTCCTTTCATATTACCCTCCTTCCTTCATTTCACTCTTTCAAATAAATTAGATACCTTTGCAAAAACTCATATAAGTGAAACATCGTTCGACTATCACATATCTCCTCCTCTGGATTCTCATTGCACTATATTCAGCGCAATGCAACGCGCAATTCATCATCAGTGAAGTCATGATATCCAACAGAAGCTACCTCGACGACGAAAACGATTTGCCGGAATCCTGGATCGAGCTATACAACCCAACAGATGAGCCTCTCTCCCTGTACGGATATAAAATCAATTGCGAGAAACAAAACCATTTCCTCTGCTCAATCGATACGACCATTGCCCCCAAAGAATATATTATCATTTTGTGCGATGGGAAATATTATGATCTTCATACAAAATTCAAACTACCCTATGACAAAAGCTTCGAAATCACGCTTCTTTCTCCTACTAATGAAATAAGCAGCATCCTTACAATTCCAGAAAAGAAACAAAACGACATCTCTTATGGCGTAGATTCTCTCAACCAACAAGGCTGGATGCTACCCACACCAATGACCGACAACACATCTATATACACACAATTTCTACAACAACCCACGCTCTCAAATGCGTCTGGCATATATCACGAACCCTTTACAGTAAATCTAGAAACAAACAGCAAAGAATCAATTACTTACTATACTACGAATGGTTCAGTCCCAACAAACAAAGATTCTATATTCGCAGATAAATTAGAGATAAAAGAAACCACTGTTATACGATTACGCTCTTTTGCCGACAATCATATTCCTTCCGAAGTCTCCTCTTATACGTTTTTATTCCCAGACCACGACATAACTCTTCCTGTGATGTCTATCATAACCGATGAAGAGAATCTCTATGATGAGAAGAAAGGCATCTATGTTAAGGGAAGTTTCAACGACACATTCAACTTCGCACAGAATTGGCATCGTCCCATATATATAAACTACCTAGACACACTTGGGAACCGTCTATTGGATCAACCTGCAGAGATGCGCATTGCAGGTGCCACATCAAGACTTCATCCGCAGAAATCTCTTGCTATATACAGCAAAAAAAGATGTTCCGGGGATGACTTCCTCTATCCATTCTGGGAAGAAAAGCCCCACGTCAAAAGCACACACTCCTTTTTGCTAAGAAACGCTGGGAATGATTTCCTCATCGCTCATCTACGAGATGCCATTGTTCAAACATACATAGGGAAAACCTTGCGTCATCTGGATTATCAGGCCTACCAACCTATCATCACCTATATCAACGGAAAATATAACGGACTGATGAACCTACGGGAACGCAGCAATGAAGATTACCTCCTATCAAATTATGGCATAGACAACGTCGATATCATAGAGAACTGGTTCACCCTATCAAAAGGGACCTGGATCGATGCCATGAACCTCTACAACCTACTAAAACGCAAGGACCTCTCCTACGAAAAATTAGACAGTCTTATAGACATGAACCAATTCATGGATTACTTCATTGCTGAAACCTATTTCGGCAACGGAGACTATCCCGACAACAATATTGTGATGTGGAAAGAGAAGAAAGAAGGGGCCAAATGGAGATGGATACTCAAAGATCTTGATATGACACTTGATTATCAATTCGTACGAACTGATCCTCCTACATTTACCACCATTAATTTCTTCAACCAGATTCTAAACGAAGAGTACACTAAAAGCATTGGTATGATGAGTTTCCCTACCCGACTCATGAAAACACTAACGAGGATGGAACCATTCAAAGAATCATTCATCGACCACCTCGCCATCTATATGGGAGACTTCCTTCACCCTCGCTACATCCTCCCTCATATTGATAGTCTAGCCAGCCGAATCGAATATGAGTTCCACTTCACCTACAACCTATATGCCGACTATCGAGAAAACGACTGCGCAGAGTGGTATAGAGAGATTAATATCATAAAAGAATCCGTATCCAAACGAAACTGGATCAACATAGCCTCTTTACAAACTTATTATGGGTTGAGCGACCCATTCCATCTTGTCATCAACGATCCATTTGAAAAAGATTTACCTTACACGCTGACAATCAATGACATCCCATTAATTCACACTTCATACGAAGGATATTATTTCAAAGACAGAAAGATGATTATTCGCACAAAACCCAAGGAAGGAACAACTCCTATAAAGGGCTGGAAGATAACAAAGACAACAAGCGATTCCACTGTCACCAGTTTCGTCTTTAACGATTCGATTGCCATACAGATACCATCGGCAGATGATGTGAAATCCATCCAAATCGATATGATTACCAATTGGGACGAAATGAAGCCACAACAAGAGGCTGCCTATTATACGGTTTTCAAAGGAGGAATCTTACTATATAATCTAAACAAGGAGACTCAGATAGTGCTTCATGATCTTTTAGGCAGGCTCATCTGGTCTAAAAACGATTTCACATCCGACAAGCTGTTTCTTCCCATCGAACATGAAGGATGCTACATCTTAACAATCGACTCGGAAACATATAAAATAATCATTCCTTAATCTTACGGTGGGCTCACTAAATTCATTTTATAGAACTCATCCTTAATAAAAAAAACAATTATTAAAAACATGTTTGAAATTATCTGTATATTTGGATAATTTTGCAACTATTATGTAACGTTTATCTATAATTATAAAAAAATGGCATATCAAGAAACAACATCAACCAGCTACGGAACAAGAGTTGGTAATTCTATCAAAAACATTTTATTCGGTATTCTTTTCTTTATCGGAGGTACGGTTCTACTATGGTGGAACGAGGGTCGCACAGTGAAAACATCAGATGCCAACGAAGCAGCTTACGAAGAGACGATTTCTGTAAGCGACATCTCTGCTCTCAACAGTCAGTTAAATGGAAAGATGATTCACGCCAATGGTGAAGCCATCACCCATGATTCTCTTGTCGATACTCAATTGGGAATTGGTGTCGTTGCCACCAAGCTAATCCGTACGGTGGAATACTATCAATGGGAAGAGCATTCTTCTACAAAGACAGAGGATAAATTTGGAGGAAGAGAAGAGAGAACTACCACATACACATACGATAAAAAATGGGTGTCAAAACCTATTAATTCATCAAATTTCAAGGATCCTGCTTATGTAAATAAGAACTTTGTCGTTTCGACTATTGAAAGCGAGAATTTCATAGCAGAGAATGTAGATTTCGGTGCTTATAAACTTCCTTCTTTCCTTATAGAACAAATCCGTGGGGAGGAAGATTTTTATTTCAATCTTCCTGCCAATGTCAAGAAGGAGTTAAACAATCAAGTAAAAGCATCTCTGCAAGCTTGTACTACAGTAGGGGCAACACCTCAATCCAATGCTGAGTATGTTCATGTAAATGGTAACACGATCTACTTAGGAATAGACCCTAATATACCAAATATTGGTGATGTGCGTATTACAGTTACCAAAATCCTACCATCTAACACTGTAACCGTTTGGGCAAAAGTCGCAAACAACACATTTGAACAATACACTTACAAAAATGGCTATACCGTTTCTGCTATTAACATGGGAACTCAGTCATTAGAGGAAACATATCAAAACGAGCAAGAATCCAACGCTACGTTAGCATGGATTCTTCGTTTAGCAGGTCTCTTAGTTGTATATATAGGTTTACGACTTGCTTTCGAAATACTCACCACCATTCTCAAAGTGGTTCCATTCATCGCAAGGATTGCCGATTTTGGAAACAAAATCATCTGTGGTCTTGCCGCACTTATTTGGTCAATGATCATCATTGCTATAGCATGGATATTCTATCGTCCGATCCTCGCAATCTTGATACTTGCAGCGGCTATAGGATTAATCGTATTCTTTGTTAAAAGAGCAAAGAGCAAGAGAGCTAACTTGTCACAAAACGAATAATATATTCCCAAATGGTTAACAACGATAATAAACTTTACGTTGCACATTCCGACCATCCGTTGGTGTTAGAGCCTAAAATGGCCAATCGGCATGGACTCATTGCCGGTGCAACAGGTACAGGAAAAACAGTTTCCTTACAAGTATTGGCTGAATCGTTCAGCGACTTAGGTGTCCCTTGCTTTATGGCTGACATGAAAGGGGATCTTTCCGGTGTATATAAAGCAGGTAATCTCACCAAGTTTATCGAGAAGCGTCAAAATGAATTCGGCGTCACATTTGACTTCCAGCCCTACCCTGTCCAATTCTTCGATGTCTATGGAGAACAGGGTCATCCTATGCGCGTGACAGTCAAAAATTTCGGCGTACTATTGTTTTCTCGTATCATGTCACTGACAGATACGCAAGAGGGTGTGCTAACAGCTGTATTTCGCATCTGTGAAGACAAGAACCTGCCTTTGGACGATTTAAAGGATCTTCGTGCAGCCCTCAACTATATAGGCCAGAATGCAAAAGAGTTTCAAACTGATTACGGAAATATCTCTTCTATATCCGTAGGTGCCATTCAACGAAATCTATTGGCATTGGAAGAACAAGGTGGCGATCAATTCTTCGGACTACCAGAGTTCAAGATAGATGATTTCTTCGTGACAGAAAGAATGCACGACATCAAAAAAGGAATGATCAACATACTTGCAGCCGACAAGCTGTACAACAATCCAAAACTGTACTCAGCCTTCTTGATGTGGTTGTTAACCTCTATCTACAACAAACTACCTGAAAAAGGTGACCAAGATAAGCCAGAGTTCATATTCTTCTTTGACGAAGCTCATTTGTTATTTGATGATGCCTCTAAAGCTTTATTGGACCAGATAGAGAAAGTGGTTCGTCTTATCCGTTCCAAAGGTGTGGGAGTCTATTTCATCACACAAAACCCAATGGATATTCCTGAAAACATCCTGGGACAATTAGGTAATAAGATTCAACATGCCCTACGTGCTTTCACGCCAAAAGACCAGAAGTCAATCAAAGCGGTGGCACAATCCTTCCGTACCAACGAGGCTTTCAACACAGAAAAAGCACTGCTTGAATTAGAAACGGGAGAAGCACTCATCTCATTCCTTGACGAGAAAGGTGCGCCTAGCATCGTTGAACGAGCTAAGATGCTCTGTCCGCAAGGCCAGATCGGTCCTATCACTGACGAGGAGAGAAAGAAAGCTATCAAGGAGTCAGGATTGGAAAGAGAATACCGTGAGACAGAAGACCGTCGTTCAGCATACGAAATGCTAATCGATGAGGCAAAAGAGAAAGAGAAGGAGAAAGCTAAGGAACAAGCTGCAAAAGAAGAAGAGAAAAGGAAAAAAGAGGAGGCTAAAGCTTCGTCTAAAGTGACAAAGAAAAGCAGCAACGGAATATTCAATAAGATTCTGGTTCCTGTCATCAAAAGCTTCTTGAACAAATGGCTCAACAACTTCTTGAAAGCCAATAAGAAAAAAAGATAAACAGATTACATACCTTAAAAAAATCCCCCGAAAGCCTCAACGACTCTTGGGGGATTCTTTTATCATCCTATAACAAACAAATCAGCCGAACAATGCCTTGTCAATTTTCTCAGACACGCCAAGTCGCCCATTGATGACAGAAACGATTTCAAACTTACCCTTTGTACAGAGCTGATTATCTGACAAACGATAGATATCCTCATAGAAAACATAACGAATACCTTCCTTTTGAACATTCAGGCGACAGACAAACTTATCATTACTCTTTAACGGTTTCTTGTATTGAAGTTCAGCCTTTGCCACCACCAAGATAACACCTTCGTTCGTCAGCGTCATGAAATCAAGATTCAGAGTCTGAATATATCGATGACGAGTATGTTCCATATAATGCTGGTAATTAGCATTATTTACGATTCCCTGCACATCACATTCGTAATCTCTTACCTCGAACTCATATTCAAATATATATTCCATATATCAACGCATTAAACTATTAACAATCATTTATTATATCTCATTATGAATTAACTTATAGGCCACTGAGCCTGGCTGTGGTGTAGTCGGACAATCATCTCTATCAAACCACTGAGCATCCGCTATTTCATTTTCTTGAAGTTTTATCTCACCACTCTCATATTCTGCCGTAAAAGCCAGCATCAACTGGTCTGGGAACGGCCAGCTCTGACTTCCTCTGTACTGAATATTCTTCACACGGATGCCAACCTCTTCAAACACTTCTCTTTTCACAGCACACTCTGCCGATTCACCCACCTCAATAAATCCAGCAATACACGCATATACATCTTGGTTACGTTGCACATGACGGGCCAATAACACTTTATCACCCTTACGAACCAGCACAATGATGCATGGCTCTATACGTGGAAAATAGAGCTTCTGACAGCTTGGACACACTCTTGCGGTAAAATCTTCATGATCGGACAAAACAGCGCCACAGCAGCTACAAAAATGATAATCTCGACGCCATGAAATCAAAGCACGAGAACGCGCCAATTGAAAGTTTGTTTTCTCATCATGTTCTGAGAAGAACTGACGGATTGTTTTCACCTCGTATGCATCAGGAATATTCTCCTTGTTTTTCAAGCTTAACGCACAAATATCAAACGCTTTCTCCTCAAAAAAATCTGTCGTTTCCAACGAACGCTTCAACTCACATAAATCGTCAAAAGACAACATGGAGTTATCTTTTTTCATCAATAATTCCTTCCCTACTATGGCAAAACATGCACCATTCGAACGAACTGGATTTTCTAAAATAGACATTCTTATTGTTTTTCTTACAAAATTACATAGGAAAATTGGGATTACAACAGAAATTT